>JAFCDA010000010.1 GCA_017609915.1 Candidatus Pacearchaeota archaeon | reverse complement strand
TTCTATTGAAGACCCTGATAATGATTACACTCTTCTTAAAATTAATTCTACAACTAATTTGATTACATTAATTAAAGATAGTGCTTGGCACGGAACTCAAAAATTTAATTTAACTGCTTCTTGTGATGGAGATGTTTTAAATGTTTCAACAAGTGGGGAAAATATGAGTTTTTACATAACTGCTATTGATGATGTAAGGGATTCTGTAAATAATGCTCCAGAATTTTTAGATGATGATTGTGAGAATTTTGAATGGGAAATCGATACAAATTATTCAATAGACATGGATGATTGTTTTGAAGATGAAGATAACGGGGATTTAGATTTTAGATATAGGAACTCAAGTGGAAATAATGATAATCTAACTATTGAAATAGATGGTGATGAACTTACTTTAATCCCTGATAAGGGGTGGGTTGGATCTGGTTATTTTTATATTTATGCTGATGATTCTATAGATGAAACCACTGGTAAAGTTTATTTCAAGGTTGTGGATAGTGTAAATCCTCCCTATATACCCCCTATTATACTTGACGTTCCTAAAGTCTTAAAAATAAAGTCTTCAAACCCTTCTAATTCAGAGGTTAATGTTTCTATAAGTAAAACAAAAAAGTTTTCAATAACTGCTGATAATTATGAAAATATTAAGTGGTATTTAGATGAGATATTAATTAGAGAAGGGGGTTTGTCTTATAATTTTGAAGAAAGTGTTGAAGGATCTTATGTAATTAAAGTAGAAGTCATTAATGGAACTGCGACAGATTCTAAAACTTGGAATTTAGTTGTTCAAGAAGAAGATCTTGAAGATTCTTTAGAATTTGGAGTTGTGATTTTTTATTTAATTATGGGAATTATTATTATAGTTATATTCTTGATTTTATGGTTATTTATTGTTGAGAAAAATAGTAGAAAAAAAAGAATAAATTACATAGGTTTTGGCCTTTCTGGTGTTAAAAAAAGAAGAAATTAATTTTGTTGGTTGTTTGGGTTAATTCTTGGCATTGGAACATGTAATGGCAGACTTAACTCATCCTCGAGGTTTAATGCTTTAATATTGCATTTAGCCATAATAAAATTAAATAAAGAAACTTTTGTTTCATCTGGAAGTTTTTTATTTTTCCATGATTTTAAGAATTTTTTTGTTTCTTCTTTATCAACCACGAGAATTAAGTAACCTTCAAGATTTAATTTTGCAAAATTTGGATCATAAGTTACTGTAAAATTAAATTTTATTTTAATTGCTTCTCCTTCTGAAAATGGGATTTTTTCCTTAGAAACGTCGTTGACATCTATATTTTGTTTAACTTCTAATTTTCCCTCTATTTTTTCTTCTCTTTCAACTAAAATCTTTGTTAGATTAAAACCTATAATTTGCATATGTTTTGATATTGATTAGGGTTTTTAAAGATTTTTGTTTTTAATAACTATGGTATTCTTAATTTTATTTTTTGAATTTTTAAAATATATTAGAAATGCTTTTTAAAGCCCTAAAATATCCTGGGAAAAGGATTTGAGTATGTGGTATAAAACCTTCTTGAATCATTACTTTGGTTATTTTTGCTTTATCTCCATAATAGAATTTGCTGTCCTTACCTGTAATTATTGCTGGAATATATTTTTCAGGTTCTTTTGGTGTAGAAATTTTAGGAAGTTGCCCTAATTTTTTTGTATTAATATATCCTAATTTTATTTCAAAATCTTTGGTGTACACTGTTAGATGTGCAAATTTATCAAAAACAGTTAAAAATGCGGAATTTGGATTGTCTACCCTTAAAACTAAATCGCCTTTCTTAACTTTTGACCTTGTTAAATCTCTAAGACTTCTTATTGGCATGTTTTAATTTATTAAAGTTTATTTATAAAGATTGTTATGAAAAATCACATCAAATCTTCTTCAGAAACAACTATAAAATCACCTATGGCGATTATAGCATTATAAGAAACAAGAATTTCTCCTTCTTTAGATCTTTCTAAATTAAGTTGTCTAGAATAAGGTGTTGGATCTTTAATGATAATATGTATTAATTCCCCAGTTCTTGTTTCAAAAGTTATATCTTTAATAACTCCTAATTTCTTACCTTCTTTTGTAACAATTGGTCTTCCTAATATCTCTTTATGGGGTTTTTTTTCAATAGTCATACCTTAGATATATGTAAAATCTTTATAAAGTTTTCTGTGATTTTTTATAATGTATTATTTATTGTTAATTTTGCTTTTATTGTCTTTAATTTTGTTATTTTATAATGTTTATTTTTATTTTTGATTATATTTAACCCCCACCCTTTAGTTTCGTATGGAAAGATTTATAAAAGAATTTTATGATTTCTTTTTTTATTTTTTATTTTTTATTTATAAAGTTTTATATATTATATTATATATATTATAATAGTATATATAATAGTATATTATAGATATTAAGAAAAATATGTTATAATATATATGTTTTAAGGGTATGTTTTTATTTTATGGGGTTTTTAATGTGAGTTTTGATGAATTCATTTTCCATAAGAAAACAAGGTGTAGGGTCTTTGTTATAATTTTATAGTTATGAATTTACTAATTTTTTAGTTTTCCGAGGAGATTTTTTGAAGTTTTATAGTTGTTCCACAAGAAAGAAGGGTAATGGTTATTTCATATTAGCAATATGTTTATAAAAGGTATTTGATTTATTTTTTAATCTCGTTTAAAAAAGAGAATGAGAAAGGGGTTGATTAAATGAATAGTTTAGATAAAATATTTGATTCTGTAAAGGACAGAAGTTTATTTAAAAATAAACAAATTCTTCAATCTAATTATTTTCCTGGAGAAATTTTACATAGAGAGAAACAAATAAAACATATCGCTTCTATTTTAGCTCCGAGTTTGTTAGGTGAGAAAACAAGTAATTTATTTATTTATGGAAAGACCGGTACTGGTAAAACTGTTTCTGTTCAACATGTTGCAAATGAACTTTCTAAAAGAGCAAAAGATAATAAGATTTTAAGAATAGAATATTTGAATTGTAAGTTGAAAAAAGTTGCAGATACTGAGTATAGAATTTTAGCAGAATTAATTAGAAAGTTAGGTGGAAGTGTTCCAGCTACTGGTTTGCCTACAGACCAAGTTTATTTAAGATTTTTAGAAATTTTAGAAAAAAGTGAAGAAAAATTATTTATTTTGATTTTAGATGAGATTGACCAGGCAGTTAAAAAAATTTCAGATGAATTTTTATATAATTTAACAAGATTGAATTCTGAATTAAATGATATACAGATTATTGTGGTAGGAATAAGTAATGATTTAAGATTTTTAGATATGATTGATCAAAGAGTTAGGAGTTCTTTATCTGAAGAAGAATTGATTTTCCCACCTTATAATGCATTACAATTACAAGATATTTTAAGAAAAAGAGCTAATGAATCTTTTAAATCAAAAGTTGTTTCTGAAGGGGTTATTGCTAAATGTGCTGCTTTTGCTGCTAGAGAACATGGGGATGCTCGGCGTGCTTTAGATTTGTTAAGGGTTGCAGGAGAAATTGCTGAACGAGAGGCCAATTCTAAGATAAAAATTGACCATATTGATATGGCTAATGATAAGATTGAAAGAGAGAAAATTTTAGATATAATTGAAACAGCTCCGAAACAATTTCAATTAATTTTGTTTTCTATATTTGCTTTAATTAAAAAAAATAAACAAAGCATTTTTACAGGAGATATTTATACTTATTATCAAAGTTTATGTAAAAAAGCTAAAATAGATGTTTTAACCCAGAGAAGAGTTAGTGATATTTTAGCTGATTTTGATATGTTGGGTTTGATTAATGCAAGGGTGATTAGTAAAGGTAGAATGGGTAGAACTCGAGAGATTAGATTAGTAATACCTGACAATATTTTAGATAGATGTCAGACAAGTTTAATAGAATCTTTAGGGTTTTGAAATTAAGTTATTATAGGAATTAGTAAAACTTAAATTTAAGTCGTAAATTAGAGGTTTGAAGTGTCGTATATTTAAAAATTAGACTAAGCTAAAAAAATGGTTCAAGATATAATAAAATTGTTTATAGAAAAAGGATTTCTTTTAGATGGGGAAATGTTGGAGTTTTTTAAAGAATTAAAAGATGAAGGAGTTGCTAAAGAGATTATCGATAAAATTGCAATTATTTCACAACAAAAAGTAATTACTAAAAGTTTAATTAATAAAAATATTGAAAAGATTCAACCAATAATTTCTGAATTAGATGTTGAAAAAAAGAAGGTAATGGAGAAATTTTTTGTTAATGTTTCTATTTCTGTAGAGGTTAAAAAAGAGATAACAATTTCTGAATCTAAAACAAGTCAGAATTTAGGTGTTAAAGTTTTATCTTCCCCAATAATTGCTTCTCAAAAACTTACTGTAAAAGATTTTGTTAAGAATTTTAGACATAGATATAGTTTTTTGAAAACAATTTTACAAGAAAATCCTAATTTAGAAGGCCTTACTTCTATTGATAAAATTGGTGGAAATAAACAAAATTTTTCAATTATCGCGATTATTACTAAGAAATCAATTACTAAAAATAAAAATGTTCTTTTAGAAGTAGAGGATTTAACTGGAAATATAAAATTATTAATAAATCAAAATAAGGAAGAGATTTTTGAAAAAGGTAAAGAAATTCTTGTTGATGATGTTATTGGATTTAAATGTTCTGGAACAAGTGATTTTTTATTTTGCAATGACTTGTTTTATCCAGATTCTTTTTTAAGGGAGAAACATAGAGCTAAAGACGAAGTTTATGCTATTTTTCTTTCTGATTTTCATATTGGTTCAAAGAATTTTTTAGAAGAAAATTTTAATAAATTTATTGATTGGTTAAATGGAAAAGATTGTGATGAAAAACAAAGACAAATGTTGAAAAAGATAAAATATATTTTTGTTACAGGAGATTCTGTTGATGGGGTTGGAGCTTATCCTGGACAGGAAAAAGATTTGAAAATTAAGAATATCAAAGATCAATACAAAAAATTAGCTGAATTTTATAAGAAAATCCCTAAACATATGAATATTATTCAATGTGCAGGGCAACATGATGCAGTTAGGGTTGCGATACCTCAACCACCCCTTGGAGAAGATTTTGCAGAACCTTTATTTGAATGTGAAAATTTATATTTAGTGAGTAATCCAAGTTTAGTTGAAATAGAAGGGAGTGAGAAAAAACAAGGCATAAGAGTTTTGATGTATCATGGAGCAGGGGTTATACCACATATTATTTTTGAGATTGAAGAACTGAGGTTAAGTAATGCGCGAGCAACTCCTGCAAAAGCAATGAAACATTTGTTGTTAAGAAGACATCTTGCACCTTGTCACGGGGGTTTTGTTTATATTCCTGATGCAAATCAAGATAATATGTTGATAAAAGAAGTTCCTGATATTTTTACTACAGGAGATTTGCACAAGTCTGATATTGATAAATATAATGGGACACTGATTATATGTAATTCTTGTTGGCAAACTCAAACAGCATATGAAGAAAAAGTAGGTAATCAACCTGATTTGTGTAAGGTTCCAATTTTAAATTTAAAAACAGGAGCAATTAAAATTTTAGATTTTGAATAATGGAAATAGTTGAAGAAATAAGAAAATTTGTAGAAGAAGAATGTAAAAAGAAAGTTAATTATTTTGGATATGGGATATGGGCACACCACATTATTTATGTCGTCAAATATGCCAAATTAATGGCTAAAAGGGTTGGTGCAAATGAAGAAATTGTTGAAATCGCAGCCTTGCTTCATGATTATGCAAGTGTAAAAGATTATAAACTATATGAAGATCATCATTTGCATGGTGCTGAATTAGCTGAACAAATCCTTAAAAAATATAATTACCCTTTAAATAAAATAGAAAAAGTAAAACATTGTATATTAAGTCATAGGGGAAGTAAGATTATCTCAAAATTAACTAAAGAATCACTATGTGTTGTTGATGCTGATTCAATGGCCCATTTTGATTCAATTCCTTCATTATTTTATCTAGCATTTTTTAGCCATAAAATGAATATTAATGAGGCAAATAATTGGCTAATTCAAAAACTTGAACGAAGTTGGAATAAATTAAGTCCAGAAGCTAAAGAAGTTATTAAAGCTAAATTTGAAGCAGCGAGGGTATTATTAAAATGAACACACAAGAATATTTTGAAGATTTGAGTAAAGAAATCAAAAAGAATTATGAGGTTGCTGAGAAAGCAAGAGCTAAAGGCTTAGATCCTGTTGATGGAGTAGAAGTTCCTCTTGCATTAACAATGGCTGCAAAAGTAGTAAAACTAGTTTCTACTGTTTATCCTCAATTAGACAGAGAAGATATTATTAATCGGATGTTAGAGTTAGAGGAAAAGTATGGAGCTTTAGATGCTAGTGTTAGTTTTACAATTGCAGAAGAAATTGCTAAGGAAAAATATTGTAAATTTGAAACCCAGTTAGAAGCAATAGATGCAGGAATAAGAGTAGGGTTTGCATACACTACTTTGGGTGTTGTGAGTTCGCCTATTGAAGGATATACAGGAATTAAAACAGGTAAGACTCAAAAAGGTGAAACATATATTAAAGCTTTTTTTTCAGGTCCAATTAGAAGTGCTGGAACTACTGCAACATGTGTTGCTTTAATTTTAATTGATTATTTAAGACAGATTTTTGGTTATGCAAAATATGATCCTGTTGAAAAAGAATGCAAAAGAATTGTAACAGAATTATATGATTATCATGAAAGAATTACTAATTTACAATATCTTCCTACTGAAGAAGAAGCTTATTTTATTGCAGAACATCTTAGTATTCAAGTTGGAGGAGATCCTACTGAGAAAAGAGAAGTTTCTAATTATAAAAATTTGGAGAGGGTTGAGACTGATTTTATTAGGGGTGGGATGTGTTTGGCTCTTGGAGAAGGACTTGCTCAAAAAGCTGCTAAAGGGTTGAGGATTTTAAGAGGTTTACAAAAAAATGGATTTAAAATTAATGATTGGGAATGGTTAGAAGAATACCTTGAAGTGCATGAAAAAAGAGAAAAAGGTAAAGCAGATGATAGTCCTACTTATATCAAAGATTTAGTTGCAGGAAGGCCTGTTTTTGGACATCCTGGAAGGGGTTTTAGATTTAGATATGGAAGAAGCAGGGTTGCAGGATTTTCTGCTGTTTCTGTTCATCCAGCTACTATGGCAATTACTGATGATTTTATTGCAACAGGAACTCAATTAAAAATAGAGAAACCAACTAAAGGGTGTATTGTTACTTGTTGTGATAGAATTGATGGACCAATTGTTAAACTTAATAATGGAAATGTTAGAAAATTACAGGATTATAAAGAAGCTAAAGAATTATATAAAGAAATTGAAGAAGTTATTTATCTTGGAGATATTTTATTTCCCTTAGGGGATGTAATTAATAGAAATTCAATTTTAGTTAAGCCAGGTTATGTTGAAGAATGGTGGAATTTAGAATTAGAAAAAGCAAAAGGAAAATGTGAAGATTATTATAATGTTAGTTTAGAAAAAGCGATTGAATTTTCTAAAAAATATAATGTACCCTTACATCCTTCTTATATTTTTTATTGGAGCCAGATAAATTATGAACTGTTTTTGAGATTTATTGATTGGTTTCAACATTCAAGAATCAATGATGGAAAGTTGTTGTTTCCTTATAATAAAACTGAAAAAGAAAGATTTCAAAAAGGAAAAAGAGTATTGGAGTTATTAGGGATAGAACATGTTAGAAGTGTGGAAAATGTAGTTTTAGATAGAATCAACACAAATGCTTTGTTAATTAATTTAGGTTTTGATTTGAATTTTTCTAAAGAATTACAAATTAATTTTGATTTTAAATCAAATAATTGTGTTTTAGATGTAATAAATAAACTTAGTAAATTTAAAATTAAAGATAAAGCAGGAGATTTTATTGGAAGTAGGATGGGTAGGCCTGAAAAAGCTAAACTTAGGAAATTAACTGGAAGCCCAAATGTTTTATTTCCTATTGGGAAGGAAGGAGGAAGATTAAGGAGCGTTAATGAGGCGGTTGAAGTTGGAAGTGTTAGGTCAAGTTTTCCACTTAATTATTGTAAAAAATGTAATAAAGAAAGTATTTATAGGAAATGTGAAGATTGTGGGGAAAAAACTATTGGAAAAAACTATTGTAATTTATGTGGAAAAGAGATTGAAGGGGAAATCTGTAAGCTTCATGATAGAGGGAATAAATTTAGAGACACTAAAATTGATATGAAACATTATTTTGAAAAAGCTAAAGAAAAATTAGGATTTAGAAAATATGATATTCCTGTTTTAATAAAAGGAGTTCGGGGAACTAGTTCTGCAAATCATGATTTAGAGAATTTAGCTAAAGGGATTTTAAGGGCAAAACATAATCTTCGTGTAAATAAAGATGGAACAGTTAGATATGATATGACTGAGTTGCCTGTGACACATTTTAAGCCCATAGAAATTGAAGTTGGTGTTGAGAAATTAAAAGAATTAGGATATGTTAAAGATTATCTTGGAAAAGAATTGGTTGATGAAAATCAAATTTTAGAATTAAAACCTCATGACGTGATTATTCCTTGTAATGACTTAGCAGGGGATGAAAGGGCAGACGATGTTTTTGTTAATGTTTCTAAATTTATTGATGAACTTTTAGTTAAATTTTATGGTTTACCTTTGTTTTTTGATATTAAAAATAGGGATGGTTTAATTGGGAAGTTGGGGGTTTGTATGGCACCTCATAATTGTGCAGGGGTTATTTGTAGGTTTATTGGTTTTTCTAAGGCTCAGGGGTTGTTTGCAAGCCCTTATATGCATGCAGCAATTAGGAGAGATTGTGATGGGGATGAAGCTGCAATAATGTTATTAGCAGATGTTTTAATTAATTTTTCTAAAAAGTTTTTACCTTCTCATAGGGGGGGAACCCAAGATGCTCCTTTAGTATTAAATGGACAAATTCGTGCTAAAGAAGTTGATGATCAGATTTTAGATTTTGAGTTAGTTGATAATTATCCATTAGAATTATATGAAAAAGCAGAGCAAAAACTACATTCTTCTGAAGTTGAGATTGAAATGGTAAAACAAAGACTTGCAAGAGAAGAAGATACTTTTGTAAACACAGGATTTACACACCCTACTACTAATTTTAATGATGGTGCAACTTGTAGTAGTTATAAAACTCTTTCAACTATGAAAGAGAAAGTCCAGGCTCAAATGGATTTGTGTGTTAAATTAAGAAGTGTTGACCAAGGAGATGTTGCTAGATTAATAATTGATAGACATTTTATGAGGGATTTAAAAGGAAATTTAAGAAAATTTTCTCAACAATCTTTTAGATGCACTAAATGTAATACAATTTATAGAAGGCCCCCTTTAAATGGAAAATGTAATTGTGGTGGAAAAATTATTTTTACTATTGCATATGGGGGTATTGTTAAATATTTAGAACATGCTTTAGAATTAACAAAGAATTATGATGTCCCAGATTATATAAGGGAAGATTTAATATTAACTAAAAAGTATATTGAAAGTATTTTTGGGAAGGATAATGAGAAGCAAGTAGCATTGGGAGAGTGGGTTTGATTACAACAAATAAAATAAAATTGTAGGAATTAGTAAAGCACCCATTAAATGCATTCTTTTTATTCCTAAGAAGATTGTTGTTAAGCCTAAGAAGGCAGAGATTATAAAAACTAAAAGACCTAAAATACCTGTGAAGTAGATTGTGATGATAGTTAAGATTAAGAGGATTATTATTGATAATTTTGAGTACTTTATTTTATGAATGTTTTTTGCTGTTAGTTTTGAAAGGTAAATTGTTATGAATGAAGCAAGGATTCCTGAGATAATGATTGTTCCAAGTATGTAGAACAACTCAGTTAAACCTAATTCTGGGATAAGTTTTGAAATTGCAACTGCTGCACCTGTTCTTGTTTTTTGAATTGAGTATAATGCTATAAATGAAAGGCCCATTACAATGGTGTTTATTGCTCCAAGCAAGAATAAAAATTCTCTTTTATCTTTTATGTCAGATACTTCCCTTCCAATTAATGCTGCTTGGCTTGCACCTAGGCCTGGAAGAAATGCAGTAAAAGGACTTGCTATTATTGAAGCAAAAGAGGCTTTTGCTAAAGATTTTTTATTTAATCTTATTTTTTTAATTGGAATGGTTCTTTGTTTAGGTATTTTTGTTTTTTGTTTTATACTAAATATTAGGTTGCTTGCACCAAATAAGCCTGTTAAAAGTGGAAGAAGTGGTTCTTTTATGTTTAAATTAAGAGAAGCTATACCTAAAAATCCTGCTAAAAGAAAGATAATTAATGCCCAGATTTTTCTTTTATATTTTTTTGAAAAATCTTGTTTTTTAAAGCCCGCTTCACTTGCAACTAAATATATTGAAGCTAATAAAAGAATTATCCACATAATTCTTGTTACATAAGGATAAATTATTGGAAGAAGATATATGAAAATAGGTGTGAAAATTAGGATTATTAATAGTGCTGTTAAACTTCCATAAAGGGTGAAGATAATTGCAAAATAAGCTTGTCCTTTTAATAATAATTGGTGTCCTGGAAGAACAGATAAGATTGAATCTTCATCAGGAGCACCTAAGAAAATTGAGGGGATATAATCTACAAAAGTATGGGTAATTGCCATAGCTGTTATGAAAATTACAATTGTTAATGGAGAAGTTAGATTTAGGAGTGAGGCTGAGAAGCCCAAGAGGATTATTGCAATAAGATTTATATGAATCCCAGGAATAAGGCCAGTTATTGTTCCAGCCAAGATCCCAAGTAGAATTGCTAAGATTAAATATATCATATTATTATTTTATCTGCTTGAATTTGAAGATATTGTTTATATTCTTTTATTGTTCCAATCACTGTTATGTTTTGGTTATTTGCAAGGTTTGTGGGATTATCTAATGTAATATCTATTTTTCCTGTTGAGTCTTTTATTGAGATTATTTGAAAATCAGAATCTTCAAAAGTTCTTATATTAAAGATTTGTCCTTGAACTTTTGTTTTTTTATTTAGAAGTTTGTTGTTTATATCCTCTATATTTATGAGTTTAGGTGCTAATGTTTCTGAAAGAAAGAGAAGCAATAAAATCCCTATTAATGAAATTGATAAGGTTGTTTTGAGATTTAGTTTTAATTTCATAGTTTATACAATCAGTAGAAAAGTTTAATAAGGTTTTGTTATTGATTTTTTATAAGATGGCATTAACTGTTGATGAAAGATTTGAATTAATTAAGAGAAATACAGAGGAGATTGTTAAAGAAAGTGAGTTAAAAAAATTGTTAAAGACAAAGAAAAAACCAGTTGTTTACTGGGGGACGTCTGTTACAGGAAGACCTTCTCTTGCTTATTTTTTTCCTTTGTTAAAACTAAGTGATTTTACTAAAGCAGGTTTTAAAGTAAAGGTTCTTTTAGCTGATTTACATGGAGCATTGGATGGAACTCCTTGGATTGTTTTAGAGCATAGATATGATTATTATAAGGGAGCAATTACTCAAATTTTTAAAGCTTTAGGGACTGATTTGAAAAATATAGAATTTGTTAAAGGAAGTGAGTTTCAATTAAAACCAGAATATAGTTATGATGTTTTAAAAATGGCTAGTATGAATTCTATTAATGATTGTAAAAGAGCAGCTTCAGAAGTTGTTAAGTTTGGAAATAATCCTAATACTGGTGGTTTGATTTACCCTATAATGCAATCTTTAGATGAACAATATTTAGATGTTGATGTGCAATTTGGAGGCATAGATCAGAGAAAAATACTTATGTTTGCAAGAGAAAATTTGCCTAAAATAGGTTATGATGCAAGAATAGAGGTTATGACGCCTATGATTCCAGGATTAGTTGGAAAAAAGATGAGTTCAAGTCTGCCTAAGACCAAGATAGATTTAACTGAAAATGAAAAAACAATTAAGGAAAAGATAAATAAGGCAGATTGTGTGGCAGGAGATCCTGATAATGGAGTCATGGCTTTGTTAAAATATGTAATAATGGTTCTTAAGAAAGATAGAAAAGAAATGTTTGTTGTTGAAAGGTCTATAAAATATGGTGGAAATTTAGATTTTGTAGATTATGAAAGTATAGAGAAATCTTTTAGAAAAAAAGAATTACACCCTCTTGACTTAAAAAATGCAGTTGCTAAAGAAATTTCTATTTTATTAGACAAAATTAATAAGAAAAAGCTGAATGAGTTAGGGAAAAAGGCTTATTGATTATACTGCTTGACCTGAAGCATTACTTAATCTACTTAAGTATGTTCTAGGAGTTTCTGGAAGATTGTATTTGCAAGAAGAATCTTTAATTACTTTTATTTCATTATATTTAAAATTACATTTTCCAGATTTTTTTTGAAGTGGGGTGTAAGATTTACATTCTTCGTTGCATTTTTTTAGAGAGATCATTTTTAATTAAAATCCCGTTTACTTTTAAACATTTATATACTTTTTACTCAGTAATTAATTCCACAACATCTTTATCTTTTACAACATGGCTAAGACCTACTTTTTGGTCTTTGAATTTTGCAGAAGGCCCTGTTATTTTTGCAAATTTTACTTTTTTAGAATATCCGTGGAGGATTTTTTCTGCAACATCTTTTAAAGTTGATTTTGGTGGGAGGATGACTGGAACATTATCTTGTTTTTTTCCTTGAGTTTTTGTATAAATCCTTAATATGTTAAATGATTTAAAGATTTTTTCTTTTAAAATTTCTATTCCTTCAGTTGTTCTACAAGAGATTATTGTAAAATTATATCTTTTTGATCTTAAAGTTTCTAAAATTTTTCTTTTTGTTTCTTGATTATGTAGGTCTATCTTGTTAAAAACAATTATTTTCTTTGCATTTTTGTTTTGTTTAAGTGAGTCTAATATATGTTTTATTTCGTGAATTTTTTCAACGACTATTAAAAGAGTATCGGCATTGTGTACAAGTCCTTTATCAAAGTTTTCACTTGAAATTGGAGGCAAATCTATTATTTGTATTGAACACCCTTGATAATTCAAAGTCCCTATTTCAGGTTCTGATGTTGTAAAACCATAACTTGCTATTTTTGGTTGAGCATTTGTTAGGGTTTTTAGTACAGAAGATTTTCCAGAGTTTGTTAAACCTATAAGAACTGCCTGAAGGTCTTCTTTTTTTATTCCCTTTTTCCCTTTTGATTTCTTTCTTTTAGTTTCTAACTCGTTTTTTAGTTTTTTATATCTTGTTCTTATATTTTTTCTTAAAGTTTCTGCTCCTTTATGCTTAGGCATAAATCTTATCATCTTTTCAAGAGCGAGGAGTCTTTGTTCAGTTGTTGAAGCATTGTGGTATTCTGCTTCTGCATTAATATATTCTGGGTGAGCATTGATTGGCATGATTAATATAAGGAAAGGGCATTTAAGAAATTTTGGATATTATTTTAAAACTTTGGGGGTTTGATCAAAAAAACTTTGCATTATAAAATTTATTGGTAGATGGTTTTCTCTAGTTATTAATCCAGAATAAAAAGAGGTTAGAGTGTTTGTTGCATCCATGTAATTTTCTCTAACTCCATTATAATTAAGGATTTCTTTTGCGCCTCCTTTCTGGATAGCTTCTCTATCATATTTTTTTGTAAATTCTATACCTAGGTTAGTAAGTGTGCCTTCTATTTTACTTTTTCCAAATCTATCTCTCCCTCTACCTTTAAATATTAATTTTCCTTTTTTGTCGATTTGAGATTCAAGAAATATAAAAAAGGCGTTATATTTGGGATCTTTTGAAGTGTCTATCATCTCTAAACTAGAAAGACTTGCTTCCTTCCATGCACCAATAAACTCTGGATAATCTTCCATTTAAGTAGGATGGATTGTTTGTTTATAAATATTTATTTTATTTAATATCTATAAGACTTGCGGGTTAAATTTCATCAAATTATTTATATGGGTTTATTACATGTTTTTAATGCAGGTTAATTTTTATAGAAGAATTTAAATATGTTTATTGCATGATTTTTATGTGGGTTAACTAGAAAGTAAAAGATGGTGCATAAAAAATATATAAAAAGAGGGGGTAAGACTTTTGGGCCTTATTTATATGAGAATTATAGGGTTAAGGGTAAGACAAAAACAAGGTATTTGGGAAAAACTTCTGAGAAAAAGGTTAAAAAAAGTCTAAAAAAAATTAAAGAAAGTGTGAAAAGAAATAAAACTTTATTTATTTTTTTAGGTGTTGTTTTGTTGCTTCTTGTTTTTACTTTTTCTGGGTTATTTTTCTTAGAAAATAGTAAATTAGATTTAGAAGGGGAACTTTCAAGTGAAGATTTAGATGTTTTTGTTACTATTTTTCCTAATGCTCCTCCTGAAATTTTGAATGTTGATGAGGAGATTCATGTTTGTGAAAATACTCGTTTATCTTATTTTTTTAATACAACTGATCCTGATAAGGTGGTTGATGGCTTAAGAAATTTAATTGTAAATGTAGATATTAGTGATAAAGCGCCTTTTTATATAACCTCAAATATTTTAGATGATTATACTGTTGAATCAGAAATTTTTTCTTTTAATGTTTTAGGTAAAACACATATTGAACAAAAAAGAGATGGAAATAATGCCTGGGCTGTTTATCCAGAAACCATTACAGCAAATGATGGTTTTCTTTCAGATGCAGTTAATACAGAAATAGTTATTATTGAGGTGAATAATCCTCCAAGTTTTGATATTGGAGCACAAACAATTGATTTATACACAAAAGGAGAGGGCATGGTATTTTATTATAATCTTGGAGCTTTTTTAATTGCACAAGGTGAAGAAACTCTTTTAGAAGATTTAGAATTTAATTTAGAATTTTTAGATGGAGTTACTGGCTTTTTTGATATTAATGAAGAAGGTATAATTAATTTTACAGGTGATGAAACTTATATTCTTCCTGGAGAGAATTTTACTACTTATCATTTAAATCTTAGTGTTCAAGATACAGAATTATTAAGTCTTAGGGATAATATACATCAAAATATTAGTCTTTGTTATGATTATGGATTAAGTGAAGATGCTCAATTATGGGCTCAGGATTTTTACTTGACAATAACTAAAGAAAATAGAGCTCCTGAGATTACTTCTTATTATCCTAATTTAAGTTTGAATGCTTTAGGAACTGATGTTTTATACTTTAATATTACTGCACAAGACCCTGATTATACTCCTCTTGATGTTTATTGGTATGTAGATTCTGTTGAAAAAGCACACATAAGTAATTTTAATAGGACTGATTTATCTGAATTTGAATATAGTTTTGGTTGTGATGTTTTCGGAAACCATGTGGTTGAGGTTGTGGTAACAGATGGTTTATTAAATAATTCTCTTAAATGGAATATTAGTTTAGAAGAAGTTTCTTGCCCTATTTCTTTACCTGGAGCTCCTAGTGTAGGTGGAGGTAGTGGGGGCTTTTTTTGTGAAGAAAAGTGGGGTTGTGAAGAATGGAATCAATGCGAAAATATTTTAAAAGGCATTGTTTCTGATGAGATAACTAAAGATTATGAATTATTAATTAAAGAAAAGTGTGAACTTTTTAATTATGTAGGGAATAGTTGTGGATTTCAAAAGAGAAATTGTTCTGATGCAAATAGATGTAGAACAGAGGGAAGTAAACCAGGGATTATAAGGGAGTGTTATTACACAGAAAATCCGGAATGTTCAGATGGGATTAAAAATTGCCATAATGGAGCTTGTGAAGTTTTAATTGATTGTGGAGGACCTTGTGTTCCTTGTTTAACTTGTTCTGATGGAATACAGAATCAAGGTGAAGAAAAAATAGATTGCGGAGGACCTTGTAAACCTTGTATAGAATTACCTTTTACAGAGAAATTGTTCAAGTCAATTATTTCATTTTCTTTGATTTTGTTTTTGGGAATAATTATTATTTTAATTTACAAACAAATTAAAAAATATAAGGTATTTAAAGAAATAGAATTAAAAACCCCTAAAAAAACTATTCAAACTTTAAAAAATGCTGGCAATAAAAAACACATACCTTTATTTTTATTATTTTTATTATTATGTTATTGTTTTTAGCTAATACTTTTATGATGAATTTTGCTCAAAAAGAGGATTTTCTTTCAGTGCCAGAAGATGGGGGGTTTTTAGCAAGTTATGGTTTTATTAATAATATTCTTAGGAATCTGCCTGTGATTTTTGTTACAGGGCCAATAGCTAGTTTTGATAATGTTGCTGAATTAACTATTGGGGATGATAGTGATGGGGGATTTAAAAAATATGTTGGACAGGATTTTTATTTTTATGCAGATTATAATTATGTTGGTAGTGGGCTGCCTGTTAGTACTGGTTTTTGTAGAATAAAATTTGAAGATTATTTAGGTGTATATTCTAGTTTTGAAAATATGATTTATGATGGGTCAACTAGATTTGAATATGTAAAAATTGGAGGATTTAATTATAAGGGATCTTATGATTTTGAGATTGAGTGTTCAGAAGATGGGGGGTTTATTGAAGGAGTTAGTCCTGGTTTTGTTAGGGTCAATGAACAATATATAATTTCAAATACGGCTCCTAATTTTATGACTGAAGCTGTTACAACAAATTATATAGGTGTTGAAGATACTACTTTATATCATAATTTTTCTAATAATTTTACAGACCCAGACATTAATGATGAATGGACATTTTTAATTAATACAATAAATGATGGAATTCCTAATAATTATCAATGGATTTTTTTAAATGAAACCAATAATAATATTTTAATTATTAATGTAACTAAGGATAATGAAGCAGAACCTTTTGATATTTCTATGAGAATTTTTGATACTCAAACAGAAGGTTCATCTAGGGTTTTTACATTTATTATTGATCCCAGAAACGATGCTCCTATTTTTATTAATTTAGATGAGCAAACCCTTAATGTAAATGAACCTTTTGATTATCTAATTATTGTTGATGATGAAGAAAATGATTCTCCTTTTAAATTTAATATTAGTTTTAATTGTGATGCTGCAACATTAGCTGCTAGAGGCAATTGTACTTTGTTTTCTGAGGAAGGATATTCTGTAGATAAACAAACAGGAGAATTAAGTATAGATTTTACACCCTTAATTAGTGATGTTGGGATTTATTTTATTAATTTTAGTGTTGAAGATAGTAATGTTTTAGGAAATAAAACTACAAGCGAAGTTGTTAAATTTGAAGTAAGGGTTCCTTTGTGGAACAACTCTTTTAGTTATGATTATTCACTTGTAGAAGATGAATTGTATGCAGATTTTCCTTTAGATTTAAACTTGATGATTATTAATGAGATTGGACAAGTGACTTTTTCTAATAAAACAGCTTTTCCTTCTTTTGATTTAACTTCAGATGGGATAATTAATTTTATACCTGGGGATATAGATGTTGGTAATTATGAAGTAGAAATAATTGCTACAGATTCAATAAGGGATTCTTCTAAAATTTTTAATTTTACTACTGAGAATGTTAATGATGCTCCAAGTATTGCACTTATTAATGCTGAAGGACATATTAGTATTGATGGAAATTATAATATTGAAGCCTATGAAAATGCAAATGTTAAGATTTTCTTGTTTATTCAAGATGATGATTTTTTAATCCCTTTAGATCAAAAAAGTTTTTATGATGAAAATTTGGAAGTGGATTTAACTATTACTGGACCCAATACGACTCTTTTTGATTTTGTTTTAGGTTCTGTGAATAAAAATCAGGCTAAATATGATGCCTGGTTTATTCCTCGAGAAGATGATGTTGGAAAATATGAAATAGAAATAGATATTACAGATAATAGTGGTGTTTCTGAGATTTCAAGTTTTAATTTAACAATTCTTGAAAGGGCTTATGATCTTCCTGAGATTCTTTATCCAGATGTTTCTAATGAATTTAATCTTTATGAAAATATTAGTTCAACATTAATATTTAGGGGAAATCATAGTGTTAGAGATAATTTAACATATAGATTTTATGTTGGGGGAGTATTAAAGCATGAATTAAGTTATTATGGGGATGGCAGAGATTTGAATTGGGATTTTGTTCCAAATTTTAGTGATGAAACTTATGGGGAAGTTCGTAATTTAACATTAGTGGTATTAAATCCTTATTTTTCTGATTTAAATGTGAGTAGGACTTGGAATTTAACAATAAATCATACGAATTCTCCTGTTGAATTTATTAGAGATATAGGAGATAAAAAAGGAATTTCTCTTGACTACTCATTGATGGTTGATTTAAAAGATCATTTTTTAGATATTGATCATGAAGATGTTTATTATAATCAAAGCGTTGAATTTAATATAGTGGGAGATAAAGACATAATTCTTGTAAGTGGGGTTTCGTCAGATTGGATTTTTTCTTTTTCTTCTTCAGCTCCTGTTAGTGAATTATTTAATATAACTGCTTATGATCTTAATATGACTGATAGTTCTCTTAGTTTAACAAATAGTACAAGTAATGATTTTACTGTTGAATTTGTTCCTCCGACAAAAGTGCCTACTCCTGTTCCAGTTAGTAGAACTAGGCATGTTCCTCTTTCAATAAAAATAATTATGCCTGGGCAAATTTCTGCATACAGTGGTGAAAAAATGGAGATTCCTTTAACACTTATTAATTCTGGTTCAAGGTCTTTTACTGGATTAGAATTAAATAGTTCTGCACTTAAACATGATGAAGAGATAAAAGAGATAATTACTTCTCTTGATAAAACTTCTTTTAAATCTCTTGAATCTGGGGATGAAGAGAATTTGACATTAAGTGTATTTTTTGATACTGATAAATTGGGAGATTATGAAATTTTAGTTAATGTGGTATCTAAATCTCCTTCATATAAAGATTGGGGAAAAATCCATGTTAATTTACAGGCAATAAATGAGTCTAAAGCAAAGGAATTGATTTTATTTACACAAGAGTTTATTGCTCAAAATCCTCAGTGTATTGAAATTAATGAAGTGGTTAATGAAGCTCAGAAATACTTTGAAGCAGGAGATTATGTAAGTGCAAGAGAAAAAACAGAACAAGCAATAAATGCTTGTGAAGAGTCTATTTCACAAGTTAGTTTGCCAAGATTAAGAATTGAGGATTTTAAAAGCTGGTATTTGGTCTTAGCAATTGTGTTGGCTTTTGTTATTGGATTACTTTATTATCTTTTTAAAAGAAGGAGATTACAAAATCTTAGAAATGTGGTTCCTAGCACATCTTTATTAGGACAACATAAAAAGGTTTAAGAAATATGATTGGTTGAAAGAGATATAAACTAATATCTTATAAGTATGGGGAGAAATGTCTGATAGTGATTAAGATGAAAAGAACTCAGATAATATCTCTTAATTGAGCTTATAAAATTCCAGAATAAGAGCATAAACAAAAAAAAGACAAAATGGTGATAAATAAAGAAGAAAGAGTATTACAAGAAAGATTAAAGAATCTTGAAAATAAATATAAGGAAAATCTTTTTTCAGAAGGTGGTGAAAAACCTGTAGAGCCTAAAATAAAGGAAGAACCTGAAGAACAAGAAGTTGAAGAAGCTCCTGAACCAGAAGTTGAAGAAAAACCAAAATCTCCAGAACTAGAACAACCTGTTAAAAGACCTACACTTAAAACAGGGATTAAAAAGTTAATAAGGCCTGCTGGAAAAAAGGTTTTAACCCCTCCTACAGGTGTTAAAAAACTTAGTGAAACTGAAGTTAAAAGGTGTACAAATAATATTTTAAAATTAAAAAAGGAAATGTCAAAAGTAATTCTTGGACAAGAGGATATTGTTAATGGTTTGATTATGGGTTTACTTTGCAATGCACATGTTTTAGTTGAAGGGGTTCCAGGAATTGCTAAAACCTTAGCAATTAGAGCTTTGGCTTCTTCAAGTGGATGTGTTGTTAAGAGAGTTCAGTTTACAGTTGATATGCTTCCAACAGATATTATTGGATTAACAAATTATACTCCTGAAAAAGGATTTGAAATTATTAAGGGGCCTATTTTTGCAAATTTTATAATAGCAGATGAAATAAATAGGGCGCCCCCAAAAACACAGTCTGCTTTAATTGAAGGAATGCAGGAAAAACAAGTAACTATTGGAAGGAAAAAATTTCATTTACCTAATCCTTTTTTTGTTATGGCTACTGAAAACCCAATTGAAAATGCAGGAGTTTATCCTTTGCCAGAAGCTCAGATTGATAGGTTTTTATTTAAATTAATTATGGGGTATCCTAAGGAAGAGGTAGAAAGAAAGGTTATGGAAACCAATATTACTCTTAAAAAATTTGAAAATTTTGGATTAAAACCAGTTATTAATCCTAAGGAAATAATTATAATGCAAGAACTTGTTCAAAAAGTTTATTTAGATAATGATATTAAATCATATATTCTTTCAATAGTTAAAAAAACTAGAAATAAAGATTTTAAAGGTTCTGAATATGTTACTTATGGGTCTTCTCCAAGAGCAAGCATTGGGTTATTTATTGCAAGTAAAGCCAGAGCGTTAATGCAAGGAAGAAATTATGTTTTACCCGAAGATGTGAAAAAAGTTGTTTTTGATGTTATGAGACATAGATTAATTTTATCATATAAGGCAACCCTTGATAAGATAAATGCAGATTCTATAATTCAAGAAATTTTAAATTCAGTGAGTGTAAAATGAAAAGAGGAAGATCAAAGATGATGAGGGATGCTGCTGAACTTCAAAAGAAAGATAGAGCTAAAAAATTAATAAGAGTTAATTCTCTTATTAATCATGCTAATCTTTCTCATAATACAGGTCAGGCTATAGAAAAATATCAAAAAGCTATTAATTTGGGGGAGGAAATAGGTGAAAAAAGTTTAGTAGCAAAGGCTTATCTTGGACTTGGGGTAGGATACCAAGCTAAAAGAAATTTCTCAGAAGCTAAAAATAGTTTTGAAAAATCTAAAGAGATTTATCAAGGGTTAGATCAACAAAAACATGCTAAAAATATTCAATCAAAATTAGCAAGGCTAGCTGAGGAAAGTGGAAGTCTTGGAAATAGAATTTTGCAAAAGGTAGGATTTGCAACAGCTATAATTGGTTTTTTAGGTTCTGTATTTTTTATGACTAATAGTTTTACAGGATATGCAATTGTGGAAATTAATCAACAAAGTTCAAGCTTGTTTGGTGTTGTTTTATTTCTAATAGGAATTGTAGGATTATATTTTTGGACTAGTAGATAATAAAATTGGAGAAAATAAAATCAGTATCTTATTAATCTATAAAAGACTTGGAGATGAGTAGTATAGCTTTAAAATATAAGGAAATGAGATATTAAAATAAAAAAATGGCAGAAAGAAAATTAAATCTTGATATTGCAGGAGCAGTTTCTGAATTAGAAATGTTAATACAAAAAGTTTTACCTAAAAATATTATGTATAGGATTCTTCTTGGTAAGGGCTTGGAATTTGATGGTTTTAGAGAATTCACACAGCAAGATGACGCTTCGAATATTGATTGGAAAGCAAGTGTTAGGGCAAAAGAGATTCTTGTTAGAAAATATATTGAAGAAAGAGATTTGAAATTTGTATTTATAATTGATGTTAGTGATAATATGATTTTTGGTTCAACTGAAAAATTAAAATGTGAATATTGTGCAGAATTATCTGCTGCATTGTCACATCTTATATTAGGTTCTGGAGATAGGGTGGGATTTGTTTTATTTAGTGATAAAATAGTAAAAATTAGGCCTCCAGAATTAGGTACAAAGCAATTTGAAATTTTTGCAAATCTCTTATCAGACCCTTTAGTTTATGGTGGGAAATCAAATTTAAGTAAGGTTTTAGATGTTTTAACAAAAACTCTTGAAAGAGATACTTCTATGGTTTTTCTCATATCTGATTTTGTTAAGTTTGGAGAGGGTCAACAGAGAAATCTTGAGGTTTTGTCAGGATTATTTGAAACAATTGCGGTTATTGTTAGAGACCCTTTAGATAATAGTTTACCAGATATTAACAAAGAAGTTGTTATTCAAAGTTCTGAAACAGGAGAAAAATTACTTATTAATCCAAAAGTTGCTAAAAGAGTTTATGAAGCAAATGCTTTTAATCAGTTAAATTTTGTTAAAAAAACGTTTAAAGATTTTAATATTGATTTTTTAGAACTTTCAACCGATAAACCTTTTTCTGTTGAATTTGCTTCATTTTTAAAAGAAAGAATTAAAGGAGGCAGAATTGTGAAAATTAAAAATGTATATTAGTTTTACTCATCCCTTTTACCTAGTATTTTTATTTGCAATCCCTATTTTAATTTTGCTTCACTTTTTTGGACTTAAAAATATTAAGGGAAAGGCATTAAATTTTGCAAATTTTGAATCAATTGCAAGAGTTAAGGGAATAGATTTATATTCTAAAAATATGCTTCTTCTTTTTTTTAATGTCTTGTTTGTTGTTCTACTTGTATTTGCACTTTCAGGTTTAACACTGCATAAGGAAATTGCTGCAAGCGAATTTTCATTTATTATTGCAATTGATTCTTCTGAAAGTATGTCTGCAACAGATGTACAACCTAATAGAATATCTGCTGCAAAAGAAACTGCTGTAGATTTTGTTAATTCTTTACCTTTTGGTTCTTCTGTTGGGGTTATTTCTTTTTCAGGAAATTCCCAGGTTGAACAAGAAGTAACAAATAATAAACCAAGCATAAAATATGCAATTAATAATGTAGAGATTGGATTTGTTAAGGGTACAGACATTTTTGAGGCAATTTCAAATTCAATTAAATTATTAGGTAATGAGAAAAGAAAGTCTGTTATTTTATTAAGTGATGGGCAGATAAATATGGGAAATTTTGGTGAAGCAATTAATTATGCAAAATCTTATGATTTAGTTGTTCATACATTTGGTATTGGGACAGTAACAGGAGGAGAAGTTAGTTATGGATTATCTACTTTAGATGAAGATAGTTTGAAAAGTTTAGCATATAATACTGGTGGAGAATATTTTAATGTTAAAAGTAAACAAGATATGAAAGAGTCTTTTGATGAAATAATTAGGGTTACAGAAAAGGAAGGGTCTTTTAATTTAACACTTTATTTAATTATTATAGTTATAATTCTTTTTATTGTAAAGCAGTTTTTGCTTAGTATTCATAAAATTATATGGTGAATTATTTTATTGGGATTTTTTATTTATATTCTTCTAATATTTTACTAAACATAGTAATTAATTGTTTTATTTTAGGAGAGGTTTTGTTTCCTTGATAATTTGTATCTGACATTGCTCTGCAAAATTTAGCATAATTTACTTTGTTTTGTTTTTTAAATCTTTTTTCTAATTCTAAATATGTTAGGCTGTAGCTTAAATTAAGATATTCTTTGAAAAAAGCTCTTGCAACTTTATTAAGTCTTTCAAAGTCTTTTTGTTTAGGATTAGGAGATTTTTTCAGTACATCTAATTGACTTTTATATTTAGAGAACTTTTGTTTTTCTGATTTTATATTTTTATATAGTTTTTTATTTTTAGATAAAATAACCCAGGCAACTACAATTAAAATTACAACAACTAAGCCTATTGGGATAAGTATATTTAGGGGAATTAAAAATGCCATTTTTTTATTTATATCTTTTAGTATTTCTACAAGCTCAGGAGAGTGAAATTATCTGAGTATAGCTTAATCTCTGTAGTTCAAAACTTTCTATGCTTATAAGATATTAGTTATAATTTCTAATGATATAAAAAAGTATCGCTAGGGTCATTTATTTAAATGTGGAATTCTATAGTTAAGATGTTAAGGAAAAATGAAAAAAGAGAAAAAAGCTCAAGTCAGTGTATTGGTTTTAGTTCTTATTATTTTGATTGTTTTGATTTCAGTTCTTATTATCTGGAATTTTGTTATCCCAATTGTTAGAGAACAAAGTGAAAATGTTGAAACAAGTCAGAGTATGATTGGGATAAAATTAGATATTGAAGAGGTTATTTTATTTGAAACAGGGGCCTTAAAAGTAACTGTTAATAGGGGTTCTGGAAAAGGAAAATTTGATGGTTTGAAGTTTGTTTTTAATGGGGAAGCCCAAAGTGCTTCTGAAACAATTGAAGAAAATCTTCTTGAAGAATTAGAAACTAAAACATATAGTTTTAGTCCTATGAAAGATATTGAGGAAATTGATAGTGTTTCTGTTGTTCCTGTTATTGGAGATAATTTGGGTATGGAATCTAAATCTGAGATAAGCAAAATTATAGAAGTTCCTAATGGATTAGTTTCTTGGTGGAGATTTGATAATGAACAAGACTTTGTTGATGGGAATGATGGTGTTTTGATTAATGGAGCGAGTTTAATTGAGGGTAGATTGGTTTTAGGAGGGGGTGGAGATTATTTTGAGGTTAATGAAGATGCTAGTTTAGATATAATTAATAAAATAGCTCTTAGTTTTTGGATTAAAACAAGTAGGGATTCTGGTGTGATAATTGAAAAAGCAGATAATTACAAAGTTTCTTTAGTTGATAAAAAAATTAAATTTTCTTTTAGTGATGGAGATATACAAACTGTTAATGAATTAAATGATGGATGGAATCATGTTCTTATTAGTGCTGATGTTGGGGGTGTTAAAAAGATTTATCTTAATAAGGAATTAGAGATTTTTCAAGAAAGTTATATTTTTAATTCAAATAATGATGATTTAATTATTGGGGGATTTGCTGGAGAGCTTGATGAAATTATGTTTTTTAATGAGCCTTTAGCTGATTTAGAAGTTAATGCAATTTATAATAATCAAAAAGCAGATTTTGTTTGATTATTTATATTTCTAGTAATTTTGTTTATATTATTTTCTTAGATTTTTGTTTTTTATTATAAGAATTTAATGAGTTTCTTTATTCATACATATTAAGTATTAATGATACTTAATATAGTAAGGTTTAAAAGCTATTTCTACATACATATTAAGTATAAAGGTGTGTAAAGTGGCGAATATAATTGTATTTAGAAATGCATGTAATTTTATTGATAATTCTGTTATGTCGGAAATTAAAATCTCTTATTTTAGTAAGGGATTTAATTACTTGATTTTAATTTCCGAGCATCCTAAAAACAAATGCCTGTTACAAACCACATCCTTTGGGATGTGGTGGCATATTGTTTTTCTGATTTTTTTAAATAAATTTTTAGAGAGCAGGCTACCTGCTTTACACACCTTAAGGAATTTAATTTCATCAAAAGGTAGTTCTGCTCTTTATTTTTTAAATGAATGAAAAAATAAGAAAACTGCAAGAAAGAAGAAAAAAACTTTTAGAATCAGCTAGAGTCACTAAAGAAAAAAAGCAAGAGGTGATTAAGATAGTCCAGGATTTGCTTTCTCAATATAATTCTGGACGACTTTCAAAACAAGAATATGATGAAAAATTAAGGGATTCTTTAGATAAAAGAAGTTCTGAGAAATGGGTTAAATATTATGATGATTTTCTTGCTTATTATGATTATCAAATAAAATTATGTGATAGATTAATTAAAGAAGATAAATTAAAATTTGTTAAACAAAAGGCAAAACAAAATAGTTTTTTAATTTTGAAAGTCTTAATTGTTTTAGTTTTTTTAGGATTGATTTTTTCTGTTCTTTTTATTTTTAAATCTGATGTACAAGAATATGTTGAAGGAATTGGAGAAGAGGGGGTTTTTGCAACCCAGGCACCTGTTTTTTTAGATCCTGGTGTTCAGATGATTGAAGAATCTTTGGTTCAGTATCAGGCAGTATTAGGCAAACCAGTAAAATGGAAAAAAGAATTTATAATAGATAGTGTCGCTGATTTTGAGATTGAATTACCTGAGGGTTCTGAAAATGTAGTAGTTAAACAAATAAAAGATGGTAAAGAAAGAGATATTAGTTCTATTGTTGATGTGGATAAAAAAGGAATTTTTAGAAAAAGAGTAGAAGTGGGAATTGATAAAAAAACAATAACAGGAAATACTGTTTTAGATGTTGGAGAAGGAGAAATAGGTTATGAAATTGAGTTTGAAACTTCTGCGCCAGAGATTTTTGAAGAAGAGATTAAGGGGGGGAAAAGAGTTATTATTAGGGGGCCTGATGATGTTCATTATGAAAATATTTTATCATTTACAAAACTTCCTCAAGGATTTGCAGATGCTGGTAATATAAAATTATATGAAATAAAAAATAGCCAAAGAATAGCTACTGAGTTTAGTGTTTATGATACAGATGAAGATGGTTTATTTGATTTTATAGAATGGATAACCCCTTATTTAAGTGAAGCTGTTTTTGAGATTATAATTGAAATAAGTAAAGCAGAACATTTAAATTCTGATAAGAATTTTATTTCAGATATTTATGAACAAGTTAAAGCTCAGGATGATGTTTGGAGTGAAGAGATTTTAGATGGGCATTATATTAGGATTACTTTTGAAGAAATGTTGGATAATCAGAAAGACATAACTTTTTACCCAAGAGTTGTTTCAGGAAATCCGAGGATTGAAGTTTATGAAATTGATGGAAGTGAGATAATTGCTGAGTTTGAAAATTTGGGTGAGGGGAAAAATACTGTTTATTTGATAAATCTTGTTGGTACACAAGATGTTTTTGATTTAAGGATTGTTGGGGGAAGTTTGGAAATAGATTATATTGTTGACCCT
>JAFCDA010000009.1 GCA_017609915.1 Candidatus Pacearchaeota archaeon | reverse complement strand
GGTTTTAATGGCTTCATTTTATTTAATAAGTTATATTTTTAAATACTCTTAACTTTAAATATTTAATTAAAAAATAAGGTTAGTCTCAATATTTTATAAGCATGAAGAGATATGAAGAAGATAGACTTAAGTTACTCATCTTCAAAACTTAAAGATTTATTAAGATATAAATAAATTATCTAAAAACAAAAAAAAGATGGTAAACGAAAAAAGAAAACCAATAAGTATTTTATGGATATTATTAATTTTATTTATAGCATCTCAATCTTTTTTAGTTTATTTTATAATTGATAACTCGAATCAAAATAAAATATTAATTAATCAAACAGAAAGTAAATTAGCAGAACAAATAGAATTAAATAACAAAGATATTCAAAGTAAAATAAATACCCTAATAGACTCTATAAATTCTGTTTCTGTTGAACAAAGTAATCTGCAACAAGAATTAGCACAAGTTAAATCATCAACAAGTGCTGATTTTTCAGGAATTATAGAATATAAAATCAAAGGAGTTGTTACAATTAAAACAGATGTTTCTCAAGGAACAGGATTTTTAATAACAAGTGATGGATATCTTGTTACAAATTCACATGTTCTTTTAGGAGCTAGTTTTGCTAATGTTTACACATATGAAGATGAAAAATATTCTGCTGAATTAATAGGATATAATGATATTATGGATATTGTTTTATTAAAAATAGAGGGTTCTTTTTCAAATTTAGTTTTTGGAAATTCGGATAAAGTTAAGGTTGGGGAAAAAGTTTTGGCAATTGGAAATCCTTTAGGACTTTCATTTACCGCAACAGAGGGAATAATAAGTGCAGTACATAGAGAAGGAATCAATGAATTACCTTTTTATTTTCAAACAGATGTTTCTTTAAATCCTGGAAATTCAGGGGGCCCTTTAATAGATACAAATGGGAAAGTTATTGGAATAAATAATTTTAAAATCTCTGGAGCAGAAAATCTTGGTTTTGCTTTAGAAAGCAATCATGCCAAATTAACAATAAATGCGATTAGTGAAGAATTATTAAATAAAACTATTTTGTGATTTAGTTCAGTGATTTCCACTTATTCAAGGTAAGAAACAATAAAATAATCATCTATATCTTTATCAAATATTAATTCAGAAGTTTTATCTAAAAGCCCCCAACTATTAACATTAATTTTCACAGTAGATTCTTCTTTGCTAATTGGTCCAGTTTCAAATTCAAGATTTTCTAATTGAAAAACATCTCCTTCTTTTACATCATTCATTACATCAGTCCATACAGCATTTTCTTTATATTGGAATGTGACCTTATCAACACCCATATCTGTTTTAAAGTTAGTAGCCCTCATTATATAAGACTTAGAAGAATCTTCATTAAGAAATAAACTAACTAACAAAATTAATAAAATTCCGATTACTAATATGATAAAAAACATCAACTCTTTTTTCATATTTATTTTATGTAAAACATCTTTAAAATCTTTTCTATCAATATTTTCTTATCAATTATAAAGAATCAAGAAAACCAACCAACTATGGTCTCTTTTAAAAATATGGTTCCAATTAAAAGTCCTATTAAAATCAATAAAATTATCAGTAAAATTATTTCTTTACCATGACCATGTTTTTTTGGAGTTAATTTATTTAATTGTTTTGTTAAAGGCATAACTTTTTCTTCTGGAGCTGAAATTTCTACTTGAGGGATTATAGGTTTTGGTTCGCTTATTTGTTGTTTTATTTGTCTTGCTTCTTGTCTAGGAATATTTGTTTGAGGGGGTGGTGAAAGAAGTTGAGGTTGTTGAACTGGTTTAGTTTGTTGAACTGGTTGTTGAGGAATAGGTTGTTGGGTTTTTATAGGATTTCTTTTAAATCTAGAAAAAAAAGATTTTTTCTCAGGCATTGTTAATTGCTCTTCAGGTTTTGTTTTTATATTCACTGGAGCCCCACTAATATACCTAGACGCCTCCTGAACTTCTTTAGGATTATACCCAGAATTAATCATAATTTGCATTGCTGTTTGCAATGATTCTCCTCTTTCAACTGAATTTCTTAATGCTGTTGTAATTTCTTGATTTGGCATTTTATTTCTTAGTATCTTAATGAATTTTTAAGTTGTGCTCTTCTGTTATTTAAAGATTAATCTCCTCATATCCATATCTCTCTATGCTTATAAGATATTAGTTATTTTATATTAAATAGAATAGAAAATGTTATTTAAATTTATCGAGCAGAAAGAATTCTAAATATGTAATTAAAATCAATCCAAAGAGTTTAAAAACCAAATTTTATTGCTTGTTTTATAAAGAGGAATTTTTAAAACTTAAAATGGAAAAATTTAGACAATTAGGAATAAATGAATCTATTCTAAAAGTAATCAAAGAACAAGGATTTGAAAAACCTAGTGAAATACAGGAAAAATCAATTCCCCTTGTCCTTAATGGAAAAGATATTATAGCCGGGGCTTCAACCGGTTCTGGTAAGACTCTTGCTTTTGGTGTAAGGGTCATAGAACATTCAGAACCTGATTTTGGAATACAAGGATTAATTCTTACCCCTACAAGAGAACTAGCAGAACAGATTACAAGAGAATTAAAAAAATTCTCAAAAAATAAGAAGTTAAACATTATTCCAATCTATGGTGGAATGCCTATGCAAAAACAAATAGACAAGTTGGAAAGTGCAGAAATAGTTGTTGGAACCCCTGGAAGAATTTTAGATCATTTATCAAGAAGAACCCTTGATTTACAATTTGTGAAAATACTTATATTAGATGAGGCAGACAGGATGTTTGACATGGGATTTAAATATGATGTTGAAAAAATAATTAGCCAGTGTCCAAAAGAAAGACAAACTCTTTTATATTCTGCAACTATCTCACAAGAGGTAGTACTTCTTTCAAAAAAACATATGAAAAATCCTATTGAGGTTTCTGCTGAACCCCATGTAGATCCTGCAAAACTTTCTCAAATATATTATGATATAGAAGATGGATTAAAATTTTCATTACTAAAACATTTGTTAGAAAATGAAGAATCTAAATTAGTTATGGTTTTTTGTAATACTCGTAATAATGTTGATTTTATTGCAAATAATTTAAAACTTATGGGGGTTGAATCACTTCCAATTCATGGGGGATTTTCTCAGGAAAGAAGAAATAAAATAATGGAAAAATTTCATTCAAGAAAAGTTCATGTTCTTGTTTGTACAGATGTTGCTGCAAGAGGTTTAGATATTAGTGGTATAAGCCATGTTTATAATTATGATATTCCAAGAGAACATAAAGAATATGTTCATAGAATTGGAAGAACTGCAAGAGCAGGAAAACAAGGAAAAGTAATAAATATTTTAACAGGTAGAGATTATGATAATTTTTCAGATGTATTAAAGCATAATCCTAAATTTAAAATTTCTAAAATTAAAACTCCTTTTGTTAAAAAAGTTATAATAAAATGGATGTCAGATAAAAGAGGAGGAAGAAGAACTTCTGGAGATAGAAGAGAATCAAGAGGAAGAAGAGATACTAGACCTAGAAGAGATGATAGAAGACCAAGTAGTGGAAGAAGACCTGATAATAAAAGATATAGTGGAAGAACAAGACCTAGAAGGAGTGAAGATAGAAGAGAAGGAAAAAGATACCATCAGGGTCCAAGACCTAGTAGAGATCAAAGAAGTGATAACAATAGGAAAAGAAATGATAGAAGCTTTGGAAGAAGAGATCATAGGAGAGATGATAGAAGACCAAGAAGTGGTAGAAGATCTAGTGATAGTAGAGGGCCTAGAAGAAGAAGATAATTCTTAATTAAAAAACTTTATAAACGCCAAAGTAACTACTCTTTTTATGAGTAAAGCAATGTATGCATTTTCAGGAGATCCTATAACTTATGGGCATATAGATATAATTGAAAGAACCTCAAAAGTATTTGACAATTTAATTGTAGGTATTGGTGTAAATCCTGAAAAAAAGTATATGTTTGATTTAGAAGAAAGAACAGAAATGGCTAAAAGATCTTTAGCAAAATTCAAAAATGTAGATGTTATTTCATTTCGAGGATTATTGGTTGATTATGCTTATGAAAATGGAGTAGGAGTTATAGTAAAAGGGGTTAGAAACGCAGCAGATTTTGATTATGAAAACATTCTTCATCAGGTTGGTGAAAGCCAAAATCTTGGAATCGATACTCATATTTTATTTGCTAATCCTAATTTAGCGCATATTAGTTCTAGTGTTGTAAAAGCAATACAAAAAGATCAAGGGTCAATTCAAAAATATGTACCTCTTTATGTAAAACAATGTCTTGAAGAAAGAATATCTAAACAACATATTATAGGAGTTACAGGAGAAATAGGTTCTGGAAAGTCTTATGTTAGTGAAAAATTTGTTGAACTTGGAAATAAAAAAGGATTAAAAGTTCATAATATAGAATTAGATAATATAGGACATCAGATTCTTGGAGAATTAAAACAACCAGCATATAATGATGTAAGAAAAAAGATTGCTAATATGTTTGGACAACAAGTTAGAAAATCAGATGGGACGATTAATAGAAAAGAATTAGGTGAAGTTGTCTTCAAGAATTTTTATGAGTTAGATAAATTAAATAAAATAATGGAAAAACCTTTATTAGTTAGGTTAAGAAGGGAATTATATGGTAAAAAGGGTTTGATGTTACTTAATGCTGCTTTGATTGCAGAAGTAGATATGTCTTATTTATGTAATAATAATGCAGTTCTAGTTTATGCAGATAAAAAAGTTCAAGAATCTCGTTTAAGATTAAGGGGGCTAAATTCCAATCAAATTCAAAGAAGATTAAAAAGTCAATTTGATCTTCAAGGGAAAAGGGATAAATTAGAAGAATCTATTAAAAAAGATAATCACGGAGAAATTTGGGTTGTTGATAATTCTGGAGATCCTAATGAAATTGAAAAAACCTTTGAAAGGGTTATATCAGATATGAAGATAAAGTGAAAAATAGATTTATGAGATTATGGAATCAGATTAGAGCACAAGGAGTTCCTAAAGAAAACTTTTCTAAATTATGTTCTATGTATTTAGAGCATCGTAGATTTTATCATAATTTAAATCATATTAAAAGTTGTTTGTCAGAATTTGATAAATCTAAATATTTGATTCAACAACCAGGACTAGTTGAATTAGCAATTTGGTATCATGATATTGTTTATAATACTAAAACTAAAGATAATGAAGAAATGAGTGCACAATTAGCTTATGATGTTTGTTTATCTTCTAAACTCTCAGAAGATTTTGGGAAAAAAGTAAAAGATTTAATATTAGTAACAAAACATAATGTTATCCCAAAAGAAATAGATGCTAAAATTTTAATAGATATTGATTTATCAATACTTGGAAAATCTTCAGAAGAATTTAATAAATATGAACAAGATATAAGAAAAGAGTATTCTTGGATTTCTAAAGACAAATTTAAACAAGGGAGAAAGTTTATACTTAAAAGGTTTTTAAAGAGAGATTCTATATATTTAACAGCTTTTTTTAGAGAGAAGTATGAAACACAGGCAGGAATTAATTTACAGAAATCAATTAAATTGTTAAAATAACTTCAAAATCTTAACATCTGCTTATCATTTATTAAATGTATATTTTTCTTATCTTTATATCCCATTTCTTGTGCTAAATCTACCATCGGAGCAGTTAATCTATGTTCTCCATGTGCAGGAATTATGTGTTCTGGATTAACCATATTAATAAAATCTCTTAAATCTTCTCTTCCAGCATGTCCTGAAACATGAAGATTACTAAACATTCTAACTCCTCTTTTTTTAAGCCTATTATCTAATTTTTGTCTGTTATCTATGCTTGCTTTTGTAGGAATAACAGAAGAAGAAAAAATAACATGATCTTGACTTTGAAGATTAAGAGGTAATTTTCCTTTTGATAATCTATCTAATATGCTTCCTGGCTCTCCTTGATGTCCAGTACATACAACCATGTATTTACTCTTATCTTTATTTATTTTTTTGGTTTGTTTTTCTAATTGGTGTCTAAAGGTTGCTATTTCTATGTCTTTTCTAAAAGGACACATATTCGCCCTTGTAGCTGCACTAACATATTTGTTTAAGCTTCTTCCAAGAAAAATAATTCTTCTATTTAATTTTTTTCCAAATTCTACTATGCTTTTCAATCTAGCTATATGTGAAGCAAATGTTGTAACAAAAAGCCCATTATTTTCATTAGTTGTTGTCAAAAGAACATCTTCTAATAATGCTCTTGCAACTTTTTCACTTGCAGTTTTTCTATTATCTCCTGAATAAAGGGAATCAACAATTAATACTTTTACACCTAGTTTTGAAATTTCTTTTAATCTTTCATAATTTGGTTTTTTTCCTAAAATTGGGGAATTATCAAGCTTAAAGTCATTTGCATAAACAATTATTCCTTCATCAGTATGTAATGCTAATAAAGAACATTGAATTGTTGAATGAGTTACATTAATCAAATCTACCCTATATTTTTTTCTTTTTCCTTGAACATAAAAAAAAGAGTTTGGTTGAACAACTCTTAATCTATTTTTTAAAAAGATTTTTTCATCTCTAAGTAATGTTTTTAAAACCTCTATTGTAAAAGGAGTTCCTACTATTTCTGCATTATATCTATGAGCTAAAAAAGGCAATGCTCCTATATGATCTAAATGTGCATGACTACATATAATTGCCCTAACTTTGTTTCTTAAACCTAAACTATCTAACATATCATCAGAAGGAATTGCACCAATACGTCTCATTCCTTTTTCAGTATAAACTTTTTCTGATTCTTCTAGTTCAACTATTGGGGGAAGAAATAATCCGCAATCAAATAATATAACATCTTCTCCTAAATCTACTGCAGTCATATTTTTTCCTACTTCATTAAATCCACCAATACCATAAATTTTCATTTTTTTGTGTTCCTTAAATTTTAATTTTTATCACTATTTCTGTAAAACTTAAGAGAAATTATCTGAGTTCTTAATCAAATCTCAGTAGAGCTTTTCTCTTCCGGCACTTATAAAATATTGATAATTGCATCCTCTCTTATTTATTTAATTATCAAACATAATTTAAATACCTATCTTTTATCAAGCTTAATTAGAATTATAAAATAAAAAAATAAAAAAAGAAAAAAATCACCTAAGTAAAATTTACTTTTCGTCTCCGTCTTCTCCTTCTTCTCCCATTTTAAAAGCTCCTCCTTGTAAGATAATTCTATTCAAGATACTTTAAAAGCACTGCGAAATCCTTATAAAGACCTAAAAATTAAGCCCCTTTTTAAACCTTGAGAAAGCTTTTTATATGGGAAATTCATTTCGAAAATAACCAAATTTTTTTATTAGATAATACTATTTTTAAGTAATAATAAAAATTATCTTTTACATCACAATTATTTTTATAACCACAAACAAATTCTATAAAAAAGATGAAATTCGCTCACTTAGCAGACTGTCATTTAGGAAGTTGGAGACAGCCAGAGCTTCAAGAATTAAACTTAGAATCTTTTAAAATAGCTATAAAAGCTTGTATAAAAGCAAAAACAGAATTTATTCTTTTTACAGGAGATTTATTTGACAGTCCTTTCCCTGCTATTGAGATTTTAAAAGAAACTTTTGCAGAGTTTAGAAAATTAAAAGAAGCAGGAATTAAATCATATATTATAGCAGGAAGTCATGATTATTCTGTTTCAGGAAAAACATTTTTAGATGTTTTAGAAAAAGCAGGTTTTTGTGAGATTTGTAAATTTCTAGAAAATGAAGATGAAATTATATTAAAGCCAATCCTCCATAAATCTTGTTATATTTATGGTTATCCTGGAAAAAAATCAGGTTTAGAAGTACAAGATCTTAAAAAAATTAAAATAAACGAACCATATCAAGATTATTTTAGGATTTTAATGTTACATACCACCATAACAGAAGTCAAAGGAAATCTTCCAATAGAATCTATTGATTTAGACAAATTGCCAAAAGCAGATTATTATGCTTTAGGACATATTCATGTAGATTTTGAAAAAGAATTAGACGGAAAACCAGTAATTTATGGAGGCCCAACTTTTCCTAATAATTTCAAAGAATTAGAAGAATTAAAACAAGGAAGTTTTTATATAATTGATGTAGAAGGATTTACTAAAATAACAAAAAAAGAAATTAAACTAAAAGAAGTTGAACCAATAACTATAGAATTAGAAGATGCCTTAATTGGGACACAAAAGATTTTAAAAAAATTAGAAAAAGGAGATTTAAAAGATAAAATAGTTTTATTAAGGGTTCATGGAAATTTAAAAAAAGGAAAAGTTTCAGATATTAAATTTCAAGAAATTCAAGATTATTTAGAAAAAGTAGGGGTTTATTCTTTTTTAAAAAATACTGCAAAATTAGAAGTAGAAAAACAAGAAATAAAGATTAAATTACAAGCAAATGAGATGGAAAAAGTAGAAGAAGTTTTAGTTGAGAAATATGAAAAAGATAACCCGTCAGATTTAAATGAATTAATCTTTCCATTAATGAATGTTTTAGATAAAGAAAAACAAGAAGGAGAAAAATCTGCGATTTTTGAATCAAGATTATTTTCAGAGTTAGAGAAAGTTCTGAAGATAGAATTATAATTAGATAACAAAATATCAATATCTTATAAGCATAGGGAGATTTGAAGATGACAAGCCTAAGCTACTCAGATAATAAAAATCTCTTGTGCTTGTAGAGATACTAAGAAAACAATAAAACAAAAAATGATCCTTAAAAAACTGCAAATAGAAAACCTAAGAAGTTATGAAAAGCAAGAATTAGAATTTCCAGAAGGTTCAACTCTTCTTTCAGGAGATATTGGTTCAGGAAAAACAACAATCCTTTTAGCTATTGAATTTGCATTATTTGGATTACAACCAAGTCAAAAAGGAAGTTCTTTATTAAGAACCGGAGCAGATAATGCAAAAGTTATACTTGAGTTTGAAATCGAAGGAAAAAATATAACTATTGAAAGAGCATTAAAAAAAGGTAAAAAATCTATTTCACAAGATTATGCAACAATAATCATAGACAATGAAAAATTTGAAGGAAGCATAACTGAAGTTAAAAATAAAGTTTTAAAATTATTAAATTATCCATCTGAATTCACAAAAAAAACAAATCTCCTCTATAAATTTACAGTTTATACACCTCAAGAAGAAATGAAGCAGATAATTCTTGAATCAGGAGATATAAGACTTAATACTTTAAGACATGTTTTTGGAATTGATAAATATAAAAGAATAAAAGAAAACGCAGATATTTTAACATCTAAATTAAGAGAAAAAATAAGAATCAATGAGGCAATAATTTATGATTTAAAAGAATATAAAGAAGGATTAAAACAAAAAAAACAAGATTTAATTAATTTAAAACAAAAAAAACAACAATCTATAAAAGAACATGAAAAAGCAAAAGAATTTAGTATTATAAAAGAAAAACTATTAGAAGAAATTCAAAAAAAGATAAATGAAAAAAAAACACTTGAAAATGAAAAAGCAAAATCAGAAATATTAATCTCTGAAAAAACTCAACAAAGCACAACATTAGGAAACAATATAAAAACATTAAAATTACAGATTGAAGAAGCTAGAAAAATTTCTTTTAGTAAACAAGATTTTGATTCTTTAAATCAAAGAATAGAATTTCAACAAAATAACCAAGAAGATTTACAAAAAGAATATATCCAAATAATTAGTAAAATAAATACAGGAGAATCTAAAAAAACAGAAGCAGAAACTCTTAAAAACAAAATTTCTAAAATAGAAAATTGTCCAACTTGTTTACAAAAAGTTTCAGAAGAATATAAAAGTAATATTTTTACAAAAGCAAATCAAGAAATCCAAGATATTCAGAATAATCTTGATACTTTACTTCCAAAAAAACAAGAGATTACTAACCAGATAAATCTTTCTAAAAAAGCATTAGAAGATTTTAAAAAAAAGAAATCAGAATTAGATGTTCTAAAAATTAAATCAGAAAATCTTGAAGAAAAAGAACAAAGAATAGAGGAAATAGAAAAACAAAAACAAACAATTTCTAAAGATTTAGAAATGTTAGAAAAGCATGTAAAAACAACTGAAAAGTCTATATCTGAATATATAAAATATGATGAAATTTTTGAACAAAGAGATAAAGAATTGAGAGATGCAAAACAAAAAGAAAACAATACAGCAATTAAAAAAGCAGAAGCAGATAAAGAAATTCAATTTGCAGAAGAACAAATAAGAGAAAAACAAGAACAAATATTGAAAAAAGAAAAAATAAAACAAAAAACAGAGAAAATAAAAGAAATACAAGACTGGATTTCAGAAAAATTTCTAGATCTTATTTTGTTTACTGAAAGACAAGTTATGCTAACTTTAAAACAAGAATTTTCAGAACTTTTTTCAAAATGGTTTGCAATTTTGGTTTCAGATTCTTTAACTGCAAAACTTGATGAAGATTTTTCACCGATAATTGAACAACAAGATTATGAATTAGATTATTCTTTTCTTTCAGGAGGAGAAAGAACAGCAATAGCTCTTGCATACCGTTTATCTTTAAACCAAGTTATAAACTCTTTATTAAGCAATATTAAAACAAGAAACCTTGTGATTCTTGATGAACCAACAGATGGGTTTTCAGCTCAACAATTAGATAAAATGAGAGATGTTTTATCACAATTAAACACTGAACAATTAATCTTAGTAAGTCATGAACCTAAAATAGAAGGATTTGTAGATAATATTATAAGATTCACAAAACAAGGCGGGATTACAAGTGTTGGGAAGTAGGACCAATAAATTGCTCAACAAAATATTTAGGAGTTAGATATTCTCCTGTAGCTTTTTTTATCATATCATTCCATTTATATTTTTTACCTGGTGCAAAAATATTATTTTTCAAATATTCTGCTATTTCTTTATTTCCTGAATAATCAACATTATGAAGAGAATCTTTTTTTAAAATGTTTTTTGTTATATGGTGATGTAATTGAGAAGCAAGTAATTCTCCAAGAAGATAATTATGATAATAAACAGGAGAACCAGATAAATGTATTTTTGAAGCCCAATCAGGTTCATCTCTTACAAAATCAATAAGTTGATATTTTTTAACTAAATCCCACCAAAGTTTATTTAAATCTTGTTCAGGATTTTTATATAATTCTCTTTCAAAATTAAACATAACTTGAGACCATCTTGAAAAAATAAGCTCCCTAGATTTTAATATTTTAATTAATTCATTTTCTATTTTATTTAATTTTTCAGAGTCAACATCACAGTATTTTTCTATAAATGCTTTATTTTTTGATAATCTTCCAAATAATAATGCAATTGCTTCTGTTGTAAATTTATATGCGTCTCTTAAAAAAAATGGAAGTTCTTCATAAGATTGTTGACCTAAAACCTGATTATAAACTCCATGTCCTAATTCATGTAATATAGTGTCCATCCATTTTTCATTATTTTTTATATTTTGTATTGTTCTTACATCTCCTTTTCTATCTATATCAATACAATAAGCCTGAGGATATTTTCCAGGTCTTTCATATAAATCACTTTTCTCTAAAATATCTTTAATATCAAAACCAATGCTTTCATAAAATCTTTTTACAATTTCTATAATATCTTTTGTATATACTTCATCTAAATTTATATCATGTATCTTTGGTTCTTCTTGGAAAAACTTATTTTGATAATGCCATGGTTTTAATTCTTCTACAGGAACATTACATTTTTTTGCCAAGGCTTCATCAATTTCTTTTTTCACTTTTTTAAAAGATTCATCTGTTGAATCAACAAGATACTTAAAAAGAGATTCTATTTCTTGTTCTTTTTGTTCTGATAATTCTAAAGATAATGTATAATAATTATCAAATCCTAAGCTTTGTGCAAGTTTATTTCTTAATCTTATTAATTCTAATAATTCTTCTTTGATAATTGCCCCTATTTCTTTACTTGCTTCCCATGCTTGTTTAAGTTTTTCAGAATCTGTTTCTGTTTTTAAAATATCATATAATTCATTAGCAGTATATTCCCTATCATTAATTTTAGGCAAATAAGTGTTGAAGTTTTTTTCAATTTTTGTTGATAGTTTAATAATTTCGTTTATAAGGTCAATATCTCCTTGTGAACCAAGATAAGCTTTGTAAAGTAAGTCTAATCTTCTTTTTATTATAGAATCATCAATAGTTTGTTCTAAAAATCCTTTAATTTTCTCAAAAGTTTCTTTATTATGCAATATTTTTTCAATATCTTTTTGAAATTCTTCATAAATATCATAATCTTGTTTTTCCCCAGAAAGAGAAGCATGCCAATAAGATAAATTCAATGCTTTTTGAATAGGAGCAATAATATTATCTTGTTCATCTAAAAATTTCTTTATTTCTTCTAATTCTGCCATTTTTTTACTTAACTTTTTCAATTTATAAGTTTATCTATACAAAACATCATTCACTGTTAAATATAAATTGTCCAAATAAATGGTTGAAGTTGATTGAGTTAAAATGATAATTATCTTTCAATTATTTAAGATTTTTAAAAGACCTGCCATTTCATCATCTGTTAATTCTCTATGATTTTCTGGGGGAGCAGAGAAAAGCGGAACGCTTTTATAATCTTCTGAATTTGGACCCAAATCGAAAATATCTTCAGCAGATGCTCCTCCTTTTTTAAGTGCTTTTCCAAAACTTTCTAACTCTTTACAGCCCCTTCCAGTTGAGCAAACATATCCTCTTCTAGGTGGCTCACCCCTAAAACAATCATCATTAATATTAAAGCCTGCATAAGAAAAACCACTTTTTTCATGATACACTCCTATTGTTTTTATATTTTTTTCTGTCATTTTAAATATTTATCAAGAACTCTTATTCCCTTTCGGGTTAAAAATACTAAAAATCTTCTATTTTTAAATCTTACTGTTTATAAAAAAACACCCTTTAAGTTAACAATACATCCAACGGCTTTGTTTAAAAAGTAGCTCTATCACGCGACTTTTTAAATAGAAATAAAAAATCAGATGATTATTTAGGAAAGATTTATAGTTACTTACAAACAAAGAAAATATACTGTGGAAAATTGATTCTTGCCCTATATAATTTAGGATTCTCTTTTTCAGATTCAGGAAGAGGCAAAGGTTCTAATATATCCTCAATGACTAATCCAGCTTCTTTGATACATTCTACATAGTCCTCAATCATCCAATGAAAATCTCTTAATGTATATCCTTCAGTTTTATGCTTATAAATTATGGGTAATCCTTTTTTAGAATAAGAATATTCTCCTTCTGACTTGCTAACCATAGCATCCATATTTTCATTAATGTGGTCAAACGCTGGATGAGAACAAACTATTATGATTTTTCCATTTTTATCGAGCTTGGAAGCCATGCTTTTAACTGCCTTTGTGATTTCTTCTTTTTTATCAAAGCTAAGAAAAACCATAATTGAAATTATATAATCAAACTTTTCCTTAATCTTGAGATTTTTCGCATCTCCAACAAAATATTTTCCTTCTGGGTCACGTTTTTTGCAAGCATCAATCATATCAGAGGATAAATCAATTCCAATACAATCTGCTCCCTTTTCTCTACACCAAATAACACCATAACCATCACCACATCCAACATCTAATATTCTCTTTCCTTTAATATCCCCCATTACTTTTTTCAGAGCAGGATATACTGTAGAAACCTTACTACTTGTTGTCTTCCACTTGCTTCCAACTTTTTCCCATTCTTTTTGTGTCATATTCTTATCAAAATTAAAACCTTAATAAAACTTGGCATCAATTAAACAATCAGGTGTTTAATTAGTGGTTTTGAATTTTAACAACACGACTTTTTAAATAGACGCGACTTTTTAAACAAAGCCACATCCAACAAAAACTTTATAAACCCCCCACTCTACTCATTATTATAAATTCTATAAAGAATTATCAGATTTTTAAAATTTAATCTTAAAAATGGACGCAGAATTAAAAAAGTATGTTCGTAAAACCGGAACTTCTACATTAGGAATTGTTTGTAAAGATGGAATAGTTGTAGCTGCAGATACAAAAGGAACTTATGCTTCTGGAGAGGGAATTGTTTATGTCGCAGGTTCAGATGAAGAAAAAGTTCTATTTGTAACTAAGAATATTATTGTAACTACTGCTGGAGTTGCTTCAGATTTACAAAAAGTAATAAAATTAGCTAAATCTGAATTAAAATTAAAAGAATTAAAAAGTAAAGCTAAACCCTCTATTAAAGATGCAGCAAATTTGTTTGCAACAATTGCTTATCAAAATATAAGGCAATTTTCTTCTATTCCAGGCATAACTCATTATCTTTTAGCAGGATTTGATGATGAAGGAGCTTATCTTTATGATATTCATCCAGATGGATATTTACAGAAAATCAAAGATTATTCTGCAACAGGTTCTGGATTAATGCATATGAATCCAATTTTAGATTCAGAATATACTCCAGACTTAACAATTGAACAAGGAATGGATTTAGCAAGAAAATCTATAGTGGCTTCTTCAAAAAGAGACCCTGGATCTGGAGAAGGAATAGATATTTTTGTTGTAAAAGATAATGAAATTAAGAAAATAGTATCACAAAAAGTAATTCCACAATACACAGACAGAAAATAATTTTCATAAAACAAAAAAATAGAGGTGAAAAAAACTAAATCTAAAATCATAACTAGTATCTTACAAAATATTAAGCTACTTAATGATAAGAGTAAGTTATCCTCTTCAAAACTTAAAGATTTACAAAGATATAGATAAACTAAATAAACCAAACAAAAAAAGAAAATGCCAGACATTCTAAGAGATATACAAAAAGAATTACCAAAAGTCATAACTAGTGCAAACTTTGAAGGAGCGAATATTGTATTATATACAAATGATATAGAGTTTTTTAAAGATAATCAAGGAAAAATAAAAGAAGCAGTAAATAAATTCAAAAAAAGAATCGAATTAAGAGCAGATTCAAAATTATTAAAAACTCAGGAAGAAACTGAAAAAATAATTAAAAAAATAATCCCAGAAGATGCAGGGTTAAATAACATTTTGTTTGATCCTCAGAGAAGTATAGTTGTTATAGAGGCAAAAAGGCCTGGATTAGTTATTGGAAGGTCTGGTTCAATATTAAAAGAAATTAAAGATAATTGTTTATGGATACCCCAAGTTCAGAGAAGTCCTACAATTAAAAGTAAAATAACAGAAAGTATTCGTGCAGTTCTTTACCAAAATAATAATACAAGAAAAATATTTTTAAATTCTGTCGGGAAAAAGATTTACAAGGAATGGAATCCTGAAAAAGTAGAAGAATGGATTAGAGTAAGTGTTTTAGGTGGAGGAAGACAGGTCGGAAGAAGTTGTTTTCTTCTTCAAACACCTCAAACAAAAGTTTTATTAGACTGTGGGGTTAATGTGGCTGGAAGAGGAAAAGAAAAGTTCCCTTATTTAGATGTGTCTGAGTTTAAGATAAATGAATTAGACGCAATTATAGTTTCACATGCTCACTTAGACCATAGTGGTCTTATTCCATATTTATTTAAAATGGGGTATAAGGGTCCAGTTTATATGACCACACCTACAAGAGATATTTCTGCTCTTCTTGCTCTTGATTTTATTGGAGTTGCATATAAACAAGCATCAGCCCCATTATTCTCATCTGTAGATGTTAAAGAAATGGTTAAACACACAATATGTTTAAATTATAATGAAGTTACAGATATTGCTCCAGATATGAGAATAACTTTATATAATTCAGGACATGCTTTAGGAAGTTCAATGATTCATATTAATATAGGAAATGGAGCCCATAATTTACTTTATACAGGAGATATGAAATTTTCTAGAACCAAGTTATTAGACAGAGCAATTTGTAATTTTCCAAGATTAGAAACCATGATTGTAGAATCAACTTATGGAAGTAGAAATGATGTTCTTCCAAAAAGAATAGAAGCAGAAGCAGAATTAATAGAAGTGATAAAAGAAACAGTAAAAAAGAAAGGAAAAATCCTTATTCCAGAATTAGGATTAGGAAGAGCACAAGAAACCATGTTGATTTTAGAAGAAGCAATGAGACAAAATAAATTACCTAAAATTCCTATTTACATAGATGGAATGATATGGGATATTAATGGAATACATACAGCATATCCAGATTTCTTAAACTCTTTTGTAAGAAGTGAAATCTTCAAAGACAATAATCCTTTTGTTTCAGATATTTTTCAAAGAGTTGGTTCTCCTTTAGAAAGAAAAAAAGTTATAGAAGGCGGACCTTGTGTGGTTCTTGCAACTTCTGGTATGTTAGTTGGAGGAGCTTCTGTAGAATATTTTAGACATTTTGCATCTAATAAAGAAAATACAATTTGTTTTGTTTGTTATCAAGGAGTTGGTTCATTAGGAAGACAAGTTCAAGAAGGAATTAAAGAAGTTAAAATGACTGTTGAAGGAAAAGATGAAGATATTAAGATTAATATGATGGTTGTAACAATTCCAGGATTAACAGCCCATGCAGGAAGAAATGAACTTTTAGAATTTGCAAATAAAAGCCAGCCAAGACCTAATAGGATAATCATAAATCATGGAGAGCA
>JAFCDA010000023.1 GCA_017609915.1 Candidatus Pacearchaeota archaeon | reverse complement strand
GAGATTATGACTTATACATTAAAGCTTATATTAAAGGGAGAGAAGATGACCTTGAAGAGGGTGGGTGCATAGACAATGCAGATACTGATTATTTAGATAAAGAATATTACCAAGAAATCACAATTGATAGAGATGATGATAGAGCAGTTGTATTAGATATAGATAAGATTTCTACTCCAGAAGAAGCATTGTGTGATGAATTTGTTAGTGTTTCTGTAAAAGCATGGAATGTTGGAAATGAAGATGAAGAAAAAGTTTTAGTTAATCTTTATAATAGTAAACTAGGAATTGATCAAAGCCAACTAATTAAGAATTTAGAAGAAGGAGAATCAAGCACAGTAACCTTTGACATTAAAATCCCAGAAAATGCAGATGAAAAATCTTATGGATTTGATTTTATAGTTTATTATGAATATGATGAAGATGATGAAGAGGACCCATATGATGAGTTTTCATATCTTTCAAATTCTAAAGATGATTTAGACAAAGATTTTGAATTTGATATGAAGATTATTGATTGCGAATTAAATCTTGACGAACCTAAAATCACAGCAGAACTTGATACTGAAACACCAGAAGCAATCGCAGGAGAACAAGTTATTATTAAAGCAACTATTAAAAATACAGGAGATGAAGAAACAGAATATACTATTTCAATAATCGGAAATAGTGCTTGGTCAAGTTTAGTTGATATTGCTCCAAAAATAATAACTATTGCTGCAGGAGAATCAGAAGATATTGAAATAATCCTTGATTTAGATGAAACAACAAGTGGAGATCAAGAATTTACAATAAAAGCAACTTATGGAGAACAAACAACTGAACAAAAAGTAGCTCTTACATTTATTTATGTAATTGTAATAATCAATATAATCTTAATAATTGCAATAATTTCAGTTGTTAGAAGAATGGCAGCTGGACCTCAAATTACTGCTTAAGATTATTTCTTTTTATTTTATTATTAGTTTATTATTTAATACAATCTCTTAAATATTTTAAGTTTTAAAGATGAGGGTATAACTTAATTTATTCTTTGTATCTCTCTATCTATGCTTATAAAATATAGAGGGTTTTTGATTTAAACCAAAGCTATTTAAATATTTAATTATAAATACATTTATGAAAGACTTAGAAAAAGAGGTTAAAAAAAGAAAAAGATTTATTACTGGTTTAGTTTTATCAATCATCTTGGTTATTGTTCTTTTCTATTTTGATGTATCAATTATAAAAGCTGTGGCTCAGTCAAGGAATTTTTATTTAGATTATCTTTTTATAAGTATTGGTTTTGCAAGTAATATCCTTATTATCTTCTTTTTTTTAACTAGTTTGTTTTTATGGAGTGAAAATAAAAGAGCATGGATTTTACCTTTATGGCTTTCTGGATTTTTCTCAGTTATTGCAAGTTATGTATTAAAAGTAATGGTTGCAAGATTAAGACCTTTTCAAAGAAATTTTGTTCCAATTTTAAGTATAGCATTTAATTTTATGAAAGATAATTTTAATACATGGAATTTCTCATTTCCAAGCTTTCAAGCAATGTTTGTCTTTTCTGCTTTACCTATTCTTAATAAACAATTTAGAAGATTTAAGTATATCTGGCTTATTTTCGCTTGTTTAGTGGCGTTCTCACGCGTTTATTTTGGTGTTCATTACTTATCTGATGTATTGGCAGGAGCAATCATAGGATACTTAATTGGGACAATAATGGTCTTTGTTGAAACAAAGCATGAATGGGGTTCAAAACTAATGAGAAAATTAAAGATAAAAAAGAAGTTATAAACTAATATCTTATAAGCATAGAAAGAGATAAATAAGTAGATTAAGCTAATCATAACAAAACTTAAAGATTTATAGAGATTCCAATAAATAAAATGAAAAAAGCCTATAATATTCTATTAAGATATATAATCCTCTTAGCCTTAATGTTTACTCTGCCTTTAGTTTATAAGATAATGCTTCCTTTAACAATCTATCCTGTTGCAGGCTTATTAAAAATATTCTATCAAGTATCTGTTCAAAAAGATATTATTGTGATAGGCTTACAAACTCCTATACAGATAATCTCAGCATGCATTGCAGGTTCTGCATATCTTTTATTATTAATATTAAATCTAACAGTTCCTATGAAAACCAAGAAAAGAATTTATTCTATTATACTTTCTTTTATAATCTTGATAGGCCTGAACATATTAAGAATTTTTATATTATCTATATTATCTCATAATAACTTTAGATTTTTTGATTTCACTCATAAGTTATTTTGGTATGTTTTAAGCACGATTTTTGTAATAGGAATATGGTTTTTAATGGTTAAGATATTCTCAATAAAAGAAATACCTGTTTATACAGATATAAAATATTTATCTAAGAATATAAAAAAGAAATAATCAAAATATCAACCCAAACAAACCCCTTCCTGTTAAGGTTAAGAAAGTAATTACAATCCCTGCTGTTATAACTCCGAAAGCAATTGTTGCAAAACTTTTCTTTCTGTCGAGTTTAAAAAACCAAGATAATAAAACACCAGTATAAGCCCCTGTTCCAGGCAAAGGAATAGCTACAAACAAAAACAAAACAAATAACCCTAAGGTTTCATATTTTCTTTTAACCTTATCTACTTTTCTAGTTATATAAAAATTAAAGGCTTTTTTATAAGCTCGATTATTTAGTAAAAAACCATGTATATTATCTAAGAAAAAGAAAATTATTGGAATAACTAAAATATTAGCTAAAACAGCAAAAAGAAACGCAGTTATTGGATTAATTCCATTTAAAATAGCATAAGGAATTCCTCCCCTAAGCTCTGAAATAGGAAGTATGGATAAAATAATAGTCCAGATTAATGAATGCATTTTCAATCCCTATCAAAATAAGTCATATAATCTTCAAGAATAATCAACATAAATTTTTCTGTTACAGGAAGTATCTCACAATTATTATATGTAATTGAATAACATTTATCTGAAATCCTTTTAATTTCTGTTTTTTCTCCACTATCTAATAAGATTACTGTATTGTCTGGGGAATTTTCACAAGTTTTGTAAGGAATATTATTGTCTCTTGAAAAATCATAATATGTTGTTGCTGAACTAACATTAATTTGTCCAAGACCTCGAAGAAAACTAGAAAAAGCAATTAAAGCAATACCATTATCTTCACAAGTTTCCATATCTGGATTAAAACTAATATAAGTTATATTTTCTTTTTTAAATTTAATTTTATTATCTGGAACATCATAATCAATATATTCTAATTTTCTTGGGTCATTTCTAAAATTCATAGAAAAAGTCCCACTGACCTCTCCATCCCTATTTGCAACAGGAATTTTTGTAGAATAAAACTTTATATCTCCTAATTGAGTTTTCTCAAAGTCAAGTTTAATATAAACAAACTTATTAAAATAGTTTTTAACTACATAAGGAGTTCCTAATACAATTAAAAGTAAAGCTATCATTAAAATAACCATCCACAACACTTGTTTGCTTTGTTTTTTATTTAAACTTATTTTTAAAGTCCGTCTTTTTTTTGTTTTTTTATCAACCATTTTTTTGTTTTGTCTCTATATTTTTTGTAAATTATTAGTTATTTTATTTATTTTAATTTTTAAATGTTTTTAAAGATTATGTCCCATCTTTTATTCTACAATATCCATGATCATAATCATAATCTTTTGCTACCCAAGTGCATCCTACTTGTGCACAAGGAATCATTTTTGTTATATCTTTACAAAGATTAAAACAAACATTCCTACAGTTTAATTCACAGCTTGTTTTTAAAATTTCATCTTGACACGTATAGACCTCATTCTTTTCTTCAATATAAATTCCTTTTGGACCACAACAATAAGCTTCTTTGTCTTGTAATTCACATTGGCTTTTACACTCTTTTTTGTATTCAGCAATTTCACTTCCAAAAATAACCCCTGCAGTTATTTTAATATCATCCCATGCAGAAAAAACAAAAACAAAAACAAGTAATAAAACCCCGCAAATAATTAAAGGAATAACAGGAATTTCAAACTCTAACTTTTCTACATCTTCTGGTTTCTTATCAATAAATTTTATCTCTTTTTTATCTTTAGTCATCTAAATTAAAATAAAAACCAGTTTTTAAAGTTTTGTTTGTTAGAATATAATTACAAATATTAATATCTTGATGAATCTAATTATTTAAAGATGACAGAGTAAGTTATAGAAAAATCTCAGATAATCAAGCCTCTAAGGAGTATAAGATACTAAGAAAATTAATAATTTTTTAATCAAATCCCGAGAACATTAAATAAAAATTTATCAGCATATTTTGTCTGATTTCCTAAACTTGCAGTTATAAAAATACAATTATCTTGTTGATAAATATTTTCATCATCTCCTTCATTAATCACAATAAGATTATCAGCAGAACAGTTTTTAATTGGTAAATCATTTTCACAATCTTTTTTAAATAAACAAGCTTCTTGCACTCTTAAAGCAAAAGAATTTAAATTTCTATTTATTTCAAAATTAGGCTCTTGAAAAATCCCTACAAAATATAAAGGTTTATTTGAATAATCATTTAAAGTTAAATCACTAGAAAATAAAATTTCTTCTGTTTCTTTAGGATTATATTTTGTTATAAAATTTTGTCCTTGAATCTTAAAATTCCAATATCCAGAATTATCTTGCACAAATTTTATTCCATTATATTCAATTTCTTCAAGATCTTCTTCTGAGCCTCTTCCACTTAATGCATAACCAACAACACTAAAAACCATTAATCCAATTAAAAGTAGTCCAATAATTAATTGATTTCTTTTAGTCTTTTTATCTTGCTGTGTTCTTGTTATTATCCTTCTCATAACATAAATTAAAATTTTAAGTTTATAAATCTTCAGTTTAAAACAACATACAAGAGAGAGGTATAGCTTGATTATTTATTAAGATATTGAAGAATTAAAGTTTAGAGCTTTATGAATAATCAAAGCTCTCGCCATTCAATAAAAAAAAAGAAAAAAAATAAAAAACTAAACCTTAAGCACTAACTATAGGATAAACTTGTGAAGTATCTTTTTCACTTGTAACACCTTCTACAGCCTTAGCAACAGCATTAACAGTATCAGCAGCATCATAACCAGCAACTAGCATAGCTACTTTAGCTGAATTATAAGGTGATTCAATTGTCTTAATAATGTATTGCCCAGCACCTACTCCTGTTTTTTCAGTAAAAGCAGCACTACATATTGGTGTTGTACTTCCTAAGATTTTAGCAGCAACTGTATTAATACAGCTTCCACCAACAACAATTAGGTTCTTTCCTGAAACAGAAGCAACTTCTGAATCTTTAACAACTAAAACAGATCCACCTTCACCACCATCAATAGGGCTAAGTGTTGTTTCTGAAGTGTAATTGTTCTGTTGCAAGAGCAGAATAAGTAAAACTTCTATGAACATCTGTATCTCCTATTTCTGCTGAAGCCACTCCTCTCTTATTAGTGATTGCACTAAGTTGAACTTCACTAGTACTTGATGTTTCAGAACAAGTTACATTAATTTGTTCACCTACTCCAACATTCTCATCTTTGTCTTCTTCCCACATAATAAGAGTATAACTTTCATTATATCTATCACATGATGAGGAATTAGGTATGAACTGAGTTAGATTAGTATAATTAATATAAGTACCTAAGCATCCTAATCCACGGGCTTCTGTTATGGTCTGACTTAAATTCAGACGACAGGTTGCTTCTGTTGTATTGGTTCCTATAGTAAGATTTTTAGTTACATTTACCCAAGGTAACAAAATCTTAAGTCCTTCTTTTGAAAACAAATTACTAAAAGTCACACCAGTTTTTGGCTCAAGAACAACTTGTTTAGTTGTTTTATCAATATAACCAACTTCTATTTCAACATTTCCTAATGTGAAGGTAGTTGTATTTTTTGCATCTGTTTTTATATCAGTCCAAACACCATTTTTCTTATATTGTAATGTAACTTTTGGAACACCACTTTCTTTCTTAAAGTTAGTAGCTCTCATTAAATAAGATTCTGAACTTGTAGTATCATTCCAAGAAGCAACAAAATACTCATCAGTATCTCCATCAAATGTAATGTTACTAAAAGTACCATTTTCATTTAACTCTTCTTTTACTTGAGAAATAACACCTCCAGGAGTTCTTAAAATACTACTTGAATCTTTTCCAACACCCTCGTAAGCACCAGTATCATTAGTATACAAGATATTAATATCTTCTATACTTGATTTCAATGGGAAATCTTTTAATTGAATAGAATTTTTTCCATCAGATTCAATCTTGATTTCTTCTTCGGCAGGCCAAACCATACCACCAAAAGAAATTTTAACTGCTTCAAATCCAGGCATTAATATTTCACTATTTGGTGCAGCGAATTTATCATCATCTGCATTCCATTGTAGCACAATTTTACTAAGGCTATCTGCATCAGTATCATTGTAAATAAATGCTTTAAGATCTGAAATACTA
>JAFCDA010000001.1 GCA_017609915.1 Candidatus Pacearchaeota archaeon | reverse complement strand
AATGCTAATTGCCAGAAGTTTTTAGGGCTTTTTTGTGTAAATATCATATAAAAGATGGTTTTGATTATAAGATTTAGAAGGTATTATCACAAAGGATTCTATTTCTCTTCTTTTAACAAATGCTTTTAAATTACTAGTTGCTCCTGGAAGAGAATCTAATAAAACTGGTTCTTTCTTTTCGTATCCTTCTTCTATTAATCTTTTATGTAAGTCTTCCATCTTAATCATCCATCAGAACTCTTTCCCCTCGGGCTGAAAATATCATGAATTAGGTATTTTTAAGGGTTTTGGTTTAATTCTCTTCAACAATCTGAATAGGGGCAGTGCCCACCCTTACTTTCCTTTCTTTTAGTGCTGTAGAAAGTTCATCAGTAGTTTTAGCAGTAGCATATTGCAATAATCCTGCATCTATGCTTGGAAAAAAAGTAAAAATTTTTGATAAGTATTCTTCTCTAAATTCTTTAATAGGAATTGTAGTGTCATTTACATTTACTTTTCCATTCCATTTTGGTAAGTTTAACAATGTTTCTAAAGCTCCCAAATTCTCTGCATAAAACTCCCATTTTTTAGTATAAGGATTAGTCCTAATCGTTCCTAAATTTACTCCTTGATAAGAAATTCGTGTACTCATATTAAAATAAAACAAGGAAAGCTTATAAGGATTATCGTGTTTAAATAAGCAATTTTTATAAATAATAAAGACTATAAGATTCTATGAGCCCTATTAAAGGTCGTGAGTTAATAATTGATGAGGCAACAAAATGTGCTAGACTAGTATTACAATTAGAGTGGGGTTTAGAAGAATTAGTTACTAAAGGAAGTGTAGAGTCTGAAGTTTTAGGTGTTGATTACAGTCCTTCTAAAGAATATAACCCTCATAAACACGAAGCATGCCAATTTGTATCATTAGCTTTAATTTATGATTGTTCAAGAAAAGAAATAAAAGCAGAAAAGGAAATAGGGGGAATAGTTAAAGAAGTTGGAGCAGAATTTTATACATTAACCAAACCAATATCTTTTGGATGTGGAAATAAGAGTATAGGAATTCAGGCCGTGATGTTTCCTGTTATTTTTTATAGGATAAGAAAATATAATTTTATCTGTTAGAAAATTTACTCAGGACACTCACCATCAGTATAATATTCAACATTTTTATCTATACAAGCAAAACAAGAATTTGAATATGTTGAAGCACAAGGCCATTTTAAACATTGAATCTTTTCATTAGCCCAACCACAAACAGGTTGGTAAATTTCAATACATACATCTGCATTTCTTTGTTCTTCAGTACAATATGTCTTTTCAATTTCTTCAAAAAAACCTTCACATTGTCCATTTATACATTCACATGATGTTGGGGCAGCACAAAAACAAGCGCCTCCAGAATTTTGAGGCAGAGCTTGTTTATTATAACATCCACAATTACAATCCCCATCTTGTCCAAAAACAACACAATCGCTATTTCTAATACATCTCTTGCTAACAGGGCAGGGTTCAAATTCACAATCAGGCCCTGTTCTACCAACAGCAGAACCATCAGGACATAATTTAGCTTCTTCTGTACATGCTGTTTGTTTAGGTTTGCCTTCTAAAGTATAAACAATTAACACAGCCCCAAAAGAAATTAAAAGAATTATTAAGATTAATGTTGTGAATTTCATTTTTAACTTAAGAAAAAAACTTATTTAAATTTATCTTTTAATAAACAATCTATAAACAATTTAAGGAATAAACTTTTGAAGCATTTTTTTTGAATTAAATTCTGGGTAGTATTTACATTTATATATACTAGGATTAAAAGAGCAACGATGTTTCATTAACCCAGCCTCCCTAGCTTCTTGACCATCACAATTCCCCCTCAAAGGACAATCAAAAAAATTATAAAAAAGTCTAACACTTAAACCTTTCCCTATTTGAATTACACTCATTTTCTATAATTTTATACATCTCTTTATTTTAAATTTATTTATTTAATCATCATAAACCTTAAATAGGCATCAAATTTTGATTTACTATGGAAGAACTAGTTACTACAACAAGAGAAAAAGAAACAGGACTTTTATTATTTTCTCCAGAAGCGTCTATTAGTGGTGATTATGAAGTTCAATATCATCAAAACGGGGTTATGGGTGCTACATGGGAGGTATCTTATGCAACAGACGCTCTTTATGGATCAGAAGAAAATAAATTAAAACAACCACATCATTATACTGTAACTAAGCATACTTTTGGAGGAGGCCCAAGAACTTCTAAATTAATTAAAATAATTTGTAATAAAAAAAATGCAGGAAAACCTCTGCCTGAAAGTGGAAATACTTTAGGAAAAACTTATGCTTTAGCAAAAGCAAGAAAAGAAGCAATACGTATTTGCAATGTTTTGATAAAAGTAGCAAATTCTGAACAACCATTTCTTGGAGAAGTTGTTATGAGTAAAGGGAAACCCATGCTAATAAGATTTATTCCTGGTAAAAACATACCTTTAAATACCTTCTAAATCTCCTCAATTTACCTAGAAATTAGGAAAGAAGAATAGTAGAATGGAGGATAAGAACAGCGAGAATATGGACGATAATATGGACGATAGAGAAAAGCATAAAGCAATTTGTTCTGATTGTGGAGCTGAATGTACAGTTCCCTTTAAGCCAACACCAGGTAAAGATGTCAGATGTCAAGATTGTTTTAGAAAAAACAGACCTCAAAGAAGCAATAGAGGAGGCTTTAATAGAGGAGGTTTTGGTGGACGAAGATTTGATAGAAGACCGCAAGAAAAGCATAAAGCAGTTTGTGCTAAATGTAAGAAAGATTGCGAGGTTCCTTTTAGACCAACAGAAGGCAGAGATGTTTTTTGTAATGAATGTTTTCAAGACCAAAAACAAGGAAACTTTGGAGGATCTGAAAAACCTAAAGAAGATAATTCTGATGAATCTAACGAAGAATTTTAATAAAGCAATATAATTGGCTTTAGCCTTATTTTTTTATTTTTTATTTTTTTAATAAGTTTAATATTATCTTAAAAGCTCAATAATAGCTTTTGAAGATGAGGCGAGTATAGCTTTAAAGAACAGGGCTATAACTTTGTTGTTTGAAGAGATGGAGAAAATCTTATAAAGTGCTTATATTTATTTTAATTATGCCTAAAACAATCAAAAAAAAATGTAAGGACTGTGGAAAAGGGTTTGAAGCAAAAACAAATACAAGATATCCTAGAAAATATTGTGAGAAATGTTCTGCTCAGAGAAAAAAAGAATATGAAAAAATTTATCTGATAACTGCAGATGAATGTGAGGAATAAATCAAAATGGGAAAAGGCGCAATTTATATTGGAATAGCACTTATTTTATTAGGTGCTTGGGGCATTTTTAAAACACTTTCTTCAGAAACTCCTATTTGGGTATTAATTTATCCTTTATTCTCAATAGGAATTGGAATTGCATTAGTTCTTATGTATAAGGCAGAAGATAAAATTGAACAAAGAAAAGATTTAAAAGAAAAGAAATCAAAGAAATAACATGGTAGAAATAATAACCAGTACAACATCTGAAATACCTGGAAAAAAAGTAGTAGAGATTTTAGGGGTTGTAAAAGGAAACACAATAAGAGCACGACATGTTGGAAGAGATATTGCAGCAGGATTCAAAAACATTGTTGGTGGAGAAATAAAAAGCTATACAGATATGACTACTCATGCAAGAGAAGAAGCATTTAATAGAATGGTTAATCAAGCTATTGAACTTAAGGCAGATGCAATTATCACTATAAGATTTGCAACATCAATGATAATGCAAGGTGCAGCCGAGATGTTAGCATATGGTACTGCTGTAAAACTCAAATAAGGCTTATGTGCATCGAGAAGAGATGTTAGCATATGGTACTGCTGTAAAACTCAAATAAGGCTTTTTTAATGTCTTTTAATATCTTGATAAATCTTAAGCTTTGCTATGAGGAGATTAGTCTTTTATTGTGTAGCTGAATTCTTAATAAGATAGCGATATTATTTATTAAAATAGAATTACACTGTTCAAAGTTTTGTGTTATAACCCAAAGTTTTCAACAAAGTTTTCAATTACTTTATATTCTTCTAAAAACTCATAACCTTTTGAAGTCAATGAAAAAGTTTTTTTATCTTTTTTATCAATATCTAAACTAATAAATCCTTTAGAGATTAGTTCATTAATATAATCTTTAAACATTTGAGGAGACAGATTAGAAGCATATAATAATCTTGTAGGTTTAATATTTCTATTATCTTTAATTGAATTAAGAATATCTTTTATTACCTTTAATCTTTCTCTTTTTTTAGCCATTTTTTATTTTATTATCTGCCTCTTTTTGTTAATTTAACAACCCCATATAAAAAGATTAAGAATACAACAACATTAATAATATAAATATTTGCTACCCATCTTAATCTCCAGTCTAAGAAGAGCACAAAAGCATAATTTAGGACCCACGCAATAAGATTTAACAACATTATAACAAAATATAGTTTTAAGAATTTATGCTGTTTCCCGCCTTTTTTATAATTATTATAGCTTATTATAGTTGCAAAAAAGAATATGATAATCTGTGAGAAAAATAGAAAATTATAACAAATCCATAAATAATCTAAAAAAGCAATTATAAATGCTAAAACATAAAGGATGATTATTCTAGGATTAAACAATGAACTTGTTTCATTAAATTTTTCAAATTTTTTCCATATTAAACTATAAAATAAACAAAATCCTCCAATAATCATGAAAAATTCAAATACTACCCGCATTTCATTAAAATAAATAGGGTTCCCAAGAAGATATCTAAAAACAAATGCAATACCATAAAAAAAGAAAGCATTTCTAAAATACCTAATCCCTTGATGAGAACTAATTCTAAATAATCTATCTGTTTTTAACACAATAATAAGGCAAATAAATGCTATTAAAATAGAGTATAAGAATCTAAATAATTCTCTATTTTGTGAGAGGAAGGTATATATTTCAGAGTACATATTATTGGAATTTTTTTTGTTTATTTAAGGTTTTATATTCAATAATATAGAGGATTGCTATATATCTAATATATTTATGTTTACTTCTGACTGTTTATAAATAACTTTTCTTTAATATATTTATAAATTTAATAATAAAAAAGGAGGAACCCAATTTCATATTTTTTGTTTTTGATAATGCAAAAAGGTTATCACAATATGATGGCTGATTTTTCAAATATCTTGCTGATAACTTCCCTTTAAAACTCTTTTTCCAAAACTAATCCATTATTCAAAAACATTAAAATTAAACCGCTGTAAAATGAAAGATCAAGACCCTCCCTAACAGATAGGAAGAATTAAACTAGGCCTTTATTGGATAGGATGCTATTTATAATGGTTTAAGGCAGTCCATAACTTCAATAGGGCCTAGTTATATCTTCTTTAAGTTTTTAGCTAAATTAGCTCTTTTTTTAAGTAAAGATGTAACCTTAATCATTTTTTTACTTGATTTAGAAGAGTTTTTAATAACCTTTCCTACTTCTGCAGATATAATTTTGTTTAATAATGTAATGGGAATTTTTCTCTCTTCAGGAACCCCTAATTGTTTATGTAATGCTCCTTTTTTAATTTTAGTTTTTTGAATCCACCTTTTTACCATTTCATATAAAAGGAAGTAATATTTATTAAGTTTTTGTTTTTAAACTTATTTTTATCTATATTTTATAAGATACTAGTTAGATTAAATAGGTTTATAATATAAAAAACCTTAAAGAACTTATGAAGATATCAATAAGAAAAGGGATGAGCTTTGGATTAACTTCTGGAATAATAACAACTCTTGGATTAATTATAGGGTTAAATTCAAGCACACATTCTAAAATGATTATTCTTGGAGGAATTTTAACAATTGCAATTGCAGATGCTTTTTCAGATTCATTAGGGATTCATATTTCTGAAGAATCAGGAAATAGGAAAACAACTAAAAAAGAAATTTGGGAATCAACAGGTGCAACTTTTTTATCTAAACTTTTATTTTCCTTAACTTTTTTAATTCCATTTATATTTTTAAATCTAAGAAGCGCAATAATTATTAGTATAATCTGGGGATTATTATTAATAACTATCTTAAGTTATTATACTTCTAAATGGAAAAAAACCTCTGCTTTTAAGGCTATTTCAGAGCATTTGGTTATAACTGTTTTGGTTATTTTTGCAACACATTATACTGGAATTTGGATAGCAAGTATTTTTTCTTAAATTATAAAAAACCTTTTAAAGAAGTTCGCACTATCTATATCATGGATAAGCAAGAATTTCTAAAACATCTTGAAACAGAAATTAAAATTTCTAAATTATCACCTTATACTTTGAAAAACTATTTAGAACTTAATAATCAATTATTAAATCATGCAAAAAAACAACCAGAACAAATTGAGCAACAAGATGTAAAATATTTTCTTGCAGATAAAATGACAGATAGGGCTTCAAGTTCAATTATTTTATTTTTAGCTTCAATTAAATTTGCATATTCTAATGTTTTAGGAAAAGATCCTACAGCAGGAGTTAAACGCCCAAAAAAAGAAAATAAAATACCAATTGTTTTAACTAGACAAGAAACAACTGACTTAATTGAAAGTTCAAATAATCTAAAAAGCAAATTAATTATTCAATTATTATATTCTTCTGGACTTAGGGTTTCTGAAATAGTTAATTTAAAACCAACAAATTTAGATTTTAATGAAAATATTGGTTGGGTTCGTTCTGGTAAAGGGGGAAAAGATAGGATGCTTATTTTATCAAAAAAACTATCAAAAAAACTTGATAAATTTATTAAAAAAAATTCAGATTGGATATATGTTTTTTCAAAAAATAAACCCTTGACTACAAGAAATATTCAAAAAATTGTTCAAAAAACAGCTCAAAGAGCAGGTATTGATAAATCAGTCCATCCACACACCTTACGCCATTCTTTTGCCACACATCTTTTAGATAAGGGAACAGATTTAAGAAAAATCCAAGAATTACTTGGGCATTCAAGTATTGCAACAACTCAGATTTATACTCATATAAGTCATGAACAACTTAAATCTATTAAAAATCCATTAGATGATTTATAAATAAGTTATTCAAGTTCTTTTGAAGCAATATCATGATGCCCTTGCTCTGCATGTATTAATGCAACATAAAGGTTTTTCACCTCACTATTATCTGCATTTTTAAGAAATTGTTGATATTTTTCAATAGATCCTTTTTCAAGTTCTTTTGTTCTTTCTAAATCTTTTTCAACAGAACCTTTTGGATCTTCTCCTTTAATTTCAGGCATTTCTATATTAAGAAATTTTGCTGCTATTTCTGCATGTTCTTTTTCAACCCTAGTTAGTTGTTTAAATAACCTATTTTGTTTTGAATATTTTTCATGATTGTCGCTTACTTTTTGATAATATGCTGTAGCATTAATCTCTAAATCAAGAGTTTCTTGCATATCTTTTTTTTCTTGTTCATTTAATTCTTGTTTCCACAATTCATTAAATTCCTCTACAGGCCTTAAATAATTTTTAGGGGCTCCACAAAAAGGGCAGTCATCTGGGGCTTCTCCTCCAATATAAGGTTCTCCGCATATTTTACAAACATAAAGTTTTACCATTTTATATATAAATTCTAAGGGTTTTTAGATTTTTTGTTTTTAGGAATATTCTATTAAGAACTAATCAATCTCTACAATATATTTACCAATTCCTCGTCTTACATCTACAACTTTTTTCCAAACAGCATGAGGATATTTTATAGTTAAATTTTTTATTAATCCTAAAGATTTTTCTAATCCAAAATTTAATCCCCCTACTAATCCAAAAGATATCTCAATTATCATTGTCTTTCACCACTTTACATTAAAAATAGCAAAAATTCTTTTAAATATAAACTTATATACTAAAATATATATTTTAGTCTGATAGTGTTTAAATACTGCAAATCTTAAAAGTAGTTACAAGTAATTTCAAAGTGGTGATAGTTATTTTTAGAATTTATCTTAAAAATCTTATTTGACTATCGCATTTCTTGTGTGCTTTACGATATTGTTCTCCTATCCAATCATAAAGCTCTCCATCTAAAACCTTTGATTCTTCAATTATTTCTTTAATGTATTTATCCATTAATTCTGTTTTTCCTAAAAGCCCATAAATATGGACTGCTTCTTTTTTATCTTCTAAAGTGGGAAAATCTTCTAATTTTTTCTCAATTAATTTTGATTTTTTAAGATAAGAATCTGCATGACGAGACTTACATAAACAAACATAATTTTTCCCCCCAATCATTGAATTTTCACATCCAGAAATGGCAAGAAGGGATAAAGTAATCCAAATCAATTCTCTTTTTAGTTTATTCATATGTCTTAAATTATCCCATGGTTTAAAAATAAATCTATTCTTAGAGATATATGTTTTTGTAGATATATTTTTTATTAACACTTATCTAATGTGTATTGTCTTTATATATGCTAAATTTTAATTAGTTTAGTCTAGTAAAATGGAAAAACAGAAAGTTTTAGGTTTGCCTTATAGTGGAAATTTAGGGACAAGCCATTTAGTAAGGGTTCTTGCAATTTGTGAAGGATTAAAAAATACAGGGGAGCATGATATCACCATAGCAGGAGAAAATCATCATGAAGGATTAATAAGGAATCAGGGATTTGAATTTATTTATACTCCAGGGGTTAAACCAGAACTTATTTCAAAATCTATGAGCACATTTATCCCAAGATTATATACTCCAAAAATGGTGGAATATTTCTCAAAAATAGAAGAGGAGCTTTTAAAAACACAAAAACCAGACATAATTATCAGAGATAATTTTAGAGATTTAGCAGGAATACATGCGAAAAAACAAGGAATTTTTGATGTTTTTTTAGGTCAAGTTAATGTTTGCCCTTTTTTTGAATTTGATTTTATCCCTCCTAATGTCCCTAGTATAATCGCAAATTTTTTTGAAAGATTACCTGAATCGATTTTAAATAGAATCGGAAGCTTAGAGAAAAATATTAGGAGATCTACATCTAAAAATCTTTATACTGAATGTAGAAACCTTGGTTTAGGGGTAAATGAAAGGAGTTATGAAGGGGTTGCTCCTGACTTAACACTTTTATGTGATTCAGAAAGTGTCTTTAAATTAAAAGAAAAACCTGAAAGTTACAAATATATGGGTCCCTTATTAATCCCTAATAATGGGGCTGCTCCAGATTGGATTTTAGATTTTAAAAATGATAATCAAAAAAAAGTTCTTATTTCAGAAGGGTCAACTGGAAAGTATAGTAAATCTGATTTTTTTATAAAAACATTTAAAGATAGTGGATTAGCAGTAGCATTGCATACTAAAAACATCCCAAAAGAAATGCCTGAAAATTTCTATGGTGGAAATTATTTTAATTTTAATAGCGTGTTGCCTTTAGTTGATGCAGTAGTAATTCAAGGGGGTTTAGGGTCTACTTATTTTTCATTAAAAGCAGGAAAACCTATTTTAGGCATGGCTAACCATCTTGAACAAGCTGCTACTTGTATAACCCTTGAAAGATTAAGTGCAGGTTTAAGTTTATCTAAAAGTCAAAGAAATCCACAAACACTTAGGGAACAAGTTTACAGATTATTAATTGACCCCAAGTTTAAAAAGGTTACAAAAAGAATTTCAGAACAAATAAATGCAGAGCCAGACCCTATAGAAACAGCAGTTAAATATATTAAAAAAGGATTTGAAAGTTTTAGACATGGAAAAAATTAGATTTAAAAATAAAGCAAAAGTAATGGGATTAGTAGCATTAATGGCTGTTACAGGCTGTGCTCCAGTTTACCAAAGAAATCCTAGACTTTTAAAGACACCTCAAGACCAAAAAGTGGTAAAAGGGTCTTCTCCAGTTGAAGACATCTTTATAGTACTCTTTTCTGCATTAGGTGCTAAACCTTCTCAAAGCCCAACAAACTTTAATTGGCAAGCGTACCAAAGAAATTTTCATAATTTACAACCTCAAATTAATAATTTTGATTTTAATCCTGCTTTTTATTGTTTTGGAGGATGGGATTTAAATAATAACAATCAAATTTTTAGAATGACAGATAATATAGCCTTAAACATAGAACATTCAGATTATCAGGTTTTTAATTTTGAGGATTGGAGGGATTCTTTGGAAAAAATTAAACACCAATATTTTAAACAAAGTCCAATAATTTTAATAGGTCATAGTGGTGGAGGAAGTAATGCAATTAAAGCAACAAAAGTTTTAGAAAAAGTAAATGTGCCTGTTGGGCTTATGCTTGTTGATTCAACCCACTTGAAATCAGAAGAATATTTCCCCCCAATTGTTGATGGATTGTTTAATAATTTTACAATTCCTTCTAATGTTATTCATGTTGAAAACTATGTCACAGATGGACCTTATGAAGGGAGAAAACTTAGGAAAAGTGATTTTGCTAATTTTAAAACAACGTTTAGAAATCATCATCTTAGAGGTCATCATTTAACCCCTCTTGAAAATAGATTTGCCCCACAATATATTAGAAGTATAAATCAAATTTTAAATAAAAGATGAAATCAAAATTTAAATATAAATTGTTGACAAGTTTATTAGTTACTAGTTTAACATTTCAAAATTTAAATGCTATTTCAAAAGCACAAGAAGCCCCTAAAAAATCTACCCTTACAAAACAAGTTTCTTTAGAACAAAAAGTTTCTGCTTCAGAACTTTTTAAATTAGATATTTTAAGATCAACCTCAAGTTTTATAAAAAAACATAAGTCAGGAACACCATTTAAAGAGCAAATTAAAAAACACGGATTTCAAAAAACTCTTGAACATAATATAACAGAAAGATTATATTGTATTGATTTAGCTCAAAAATATCTGAAAACACAAAAACCAGAGTTAATTTCAAATAAAAATTATCTTACTATTGCAAAGAAATTAGGTACAGAAAGTAAAAAATTTGATAAAAGCGCAGTAAACCCTACAGCAAAAAAAGTTCTTAAAACACAAGCAGAAATTATTAAAACAAACACACTATATTACATTAAATTATTAAAAAATAATTTAAAGACTTATCCAACAATAAATGTAGAGCAATCTGTTAATAGTTTAGTTAAAAATACTTTTTCATCTAAAGAATATAAAGAATATCATGACAAACATTGTAAGGCCATAACAGCATACTATGGTTCATTAAAAGGAACTCTTGGACCTTTTGAATGGCTTTTTGGAAGAGGAATATTAGATAAAATAAAAAGAAATGTTTTAAAAGACTATGAAATTTATATGGTTAATCTATACCCTGAGCTCTCAAAAAACAATAAAAAATAACTATCCCATCATGATTAAATTTATTAAATAAGTTTTAAAAATTACATTAGGATGAAAACTAAAAAATATGGTAGAAAAGGAGAAAGTTTATTAGATATGATAAAAATAGTTAGATTTCGTTTAGGTTCTGAACCAAATAATGTTTTAGATCTTGCAGGATACAAACCTCCAAAAGCTGTTGAAAGACTTGCTAAGTGGTATCCAAATTCACAATTTGATCATTTTAGAGAAGATAGTATTAGGATTGATAAAGTAAGTCCAGAAGTAGAAAGAATTAATAATTTAGATGTTATTACTTCACATAAAAAATTAAGGCCTCCTTACGATTTTGCACTTGCTCTTTTCACATTACATGAACTAAAAGGTCCAAAAAGAAGCCTAAGGAAATCACTTGAAAAAGTAAGTGTTGGAGGAAAGTTTTGTTGTGTAGATTATGATTTGCCTTGGTTTTTAGATTTAGCTAAGGAAAAAAATTGGAACGTTTCAACTATTAGAGAAAATTTCTCAAAGTATTTATTTATAGAAGATAATGAGTGTGCAGTTTTAGGAATGGAAAATGGAATAGATTTAATAAAAAATAAAAGAGATAATACTGTGATTGAAGTGAACTGTATAAAAAATCACACAGCCCTTGGAAGAAAAGATTACCTTGAAATTTTTGAGAGCTTAGGGTTAAAAGAATTAGACTTAGTATCTTATGAAATTCAAACTCCTTGGGGAAAAAATCCAAAACAATTCTTATATATTGGGGAAAAAGTTCAATAAAATGAAAAATAAATATTTAGTGGTTTCAATTCATGATGTTACACCTAATTTCAATAGTCAATTAACAAAAATTATATCTGAGTTAGATAAAATAGGAGTAAATAAAAAAAGTATTTTAGTTATTCCAGATTATCTTGGAAAAAACAGTATTTCCCAATCTGGTGAATTTATTGAATGGTTGCATTCTTTGCAAGATAAAGGAAATGAAATTGTTCAACATGGGCTTGAGCATATTTCAACAAATCATAATTATCCTTCTTTTTTAGAAAAATTTATTGGAGAACAAATAGCTCAGGGTTGTGGGGAATTTCAAAATATTTCTTATAAAGAAGCAAAAGAAAAAATTTGGAAAGGAAAAGAAATTTTTAAAGCTAATGGATTTGGAGCAGTAGGTTTTGTTGCACCTGCCTGGTTATTAAACCCAGAATCAGAAAAAGCATTAAAAGAAGATTTTCAATATACTACAAGTTTTAGTAATATTGAATTTTTTTCACCATACAAAAAAGAATCTTCAAATATAGTTGTTTTTACTTCTGGAGGCGGTTTGATTAATAAAGGATTTGAATGGTATAATCAACACTTAATCAAAAGAAAATTTAAAAATCAAAGAATCGCACGTGTTGCAATCCACCCTCAAGACATAGAATCTGGATTTTTTCAATTAACCTTAAATGCTATTAATGAGCTAAGGCAAAATAAGGAGATAGTAACTTATGCAGATATTTTAGATATTAAAAATGAGTAAAGATTATGTTCACTTCTCTTTTTCTATGTCTGTTTCTACAACTTTTTGTACTTTTTCTCTTTCTTTCTTAGGTAAATGGACTATTGCATATCCACATACAACAAAAATAATAGCTACAAGAAGAAATAAAAATGAACATGTTCCTGGCTGATTTGTTGAGCAAGAATTTCCAATACATAACCAATTACATAAAAACCTATCTGCAATCCCCCAAAAAAATCCAAATCCTTTAAGACCAAAACCTAACCCATTTTTTAACATAACAAAATTTACCATACAAGGATTAGGAAAATGATTTTTAAAAACTTAACTGAAAATTTTTAGATACTAAAAAAACAAAAAAGATTTCTCGATTTCCACCACAGAAATCTTTTTAATAGACTATTTATTTGAGTTTATACTTAAAAATGGTGATTTACTCTCATTCAAGATTAGCTTCATTTGAACAATGTGCTCTTAAATTTAAATTTAGATATATTGATAGAATTAGACCAGATATAGAAGAGACAATAGAAGCTTTTCTTGGGCACAAAGTCCATGAAACTCTAAGATTTATTTATGACCAAGTTATTATAGGAAGAATCTTCCAGTTAGATGATGTTCTTAGATATTTTATTGATCTTTGGAATAAAGATTTTAATAATAAAATCCAAATAACAAAAAAAGAATATAATGCAGAACATTATTTTAATCAAGGAATCAAGTTTTTAATAGATTATTTTTTAAAACATTCCCCATTCAAAGATAATACTATTGCAACAGAAAAAAGAATAATTATTAATTTAGATTCTGAAGGAAAATATAAACTTCAAGGATATATTGATAGATTAGTTCACAATAAAGATAACAACATTTATGAGATTCATGACTATAAGACAGGAGGATTTCTAAAATCTCAAGAAGAATTAGATAAAGATAGGCAATTAGCATTATATGCAATTGGTATAAAAAACAGTTTTGATAATGTTAATGATGTGCATCTGGTTTGGCATTTTCTTGCTTTTAATAAGAAAATAGTCTCAAAAAGAACAGAGCAAGAGCTTGAAAACTTAAAACAAGAAATCATAAGGTTAATTGATAAAATTGAATCTACAACAGAGTTTCCTCCAACACCAAGTAAATTATGTAAATGGTGTGAATTTAGAAGTAATTGTGATTTATTTAATTCTCAACCTTCCTTAACTGAAGTTCCTCCACCAGTTCCAGAGCTTCCTGAAGAAGAATAAATTAATTGAATAATAGAATGAATTCCTCTAAGAACAAACTCTGTTATAAAAATAAATATAATAAACATTACAACATTATTAAACAATGAAGGAATTTGATAGATTTTTAAGAAGATAGTTTCTAAATTAAAAAATTGATTACCTAAAATAAACATTGCTAAAACAGTAAATGGAAGAATTTTTGCAATATCTTTTGATAAATCTTCACTAATATAAGCACTTATTCTTGTTGAGGCAATAATTGCTGCAGAAATTAAAAGTATTTGTTGAGCACTTTGTGATTCAGATAAGATTAATAAAAACATAGAAAAGATTGCAAACCAAAATAATACTAAAAAAGGCAAAATAATCATATATTCAACAGTATAAAGAAGAACTGCAAAAAATTTCTCTAATCCAGGATATTTTGAATGATTATATTGTTTTAGATTTAGTTCAATAATATCTCTACTTGCAAGAAATTTATAAAATTTCCAAATAAAGATAGCATATATTGCAATAAAAAAGGTGTAAATAAAAAGACTCACTAATATTCGATATTCTGTAGGAACTGAATTTATTAATCCTTCAAAAAAACTTACAACTGATTCAAATAGCATTTTACAAAACTTTACCTCTTTTTATATTAATGATTATAATTAAGAATTAATAAATGTTATGGATTTTCTCCATATCTTGTAAAATATTAAGTTTTGAAGATGAGAGATAAAGAACAGTTTAGCATATCTTAAAAATACAATAAGATACTAAAAAATAAAATATACTTTTATCTAAAACTTTTTTGTCTCTTTTTTCTAGCCTTACTATCTCCTGGCTTATTAGGTTCTTTTCTTCTAGTATCGGCAACTAATAGGTTTTTATCATATTTAGTAAAAGCTGTTTTTAATTCATCAGATTTTGTAAATTTAACTAAAGCTCTAGCAAGAGCTAATCTTGCAGCAAAAATTTGACTTTCACTTCCCCCTCCTTTAATATTAATACTAATATCAAAATCAAACACTCCTAAAACCTTTTTAGCAATTTCAATAGGTTCTTTTATTGTCAATTTTTTAAAAAAATCTAAGTTTTCATAAGGTTTTTTATTAACCAAAATTTTCCCTTCACCTTTTTTTATTGTAGCTTTTGCTATTGCTGTTTTTCTTTTTCCACTTACTGTTAAATTTTTATCAATTTTCGGCATTTTTTTATTTGATATCTCTTAATCTTGAGTTTTGAAGATGAATTACTTAATCTTCTCATAACATCTCTATAATTTTTGTCACCATCTTTTTCTAAAAGACGGCCTTATAAGATATGGGTTTATATTATTATTTATTTTTAAAGCTTTTCACTTAATTCTTTTAATCTAATATATTTTCCAGGTTTTGTTTTTTTTGATTTAATCATTTTTTCATTTTCAAATTCTTTAGGAACTCCATTATAACATTTGATTCTTAAAAGAGTTTGTTTTCCAATTCCTTTTCTAAAATCAGGGAGCATGCCTTTTACTCCTCTTTTTAATATTTTATAAGCAATTGTTGAATATTTTGGGCCCTTTAAAGAATGTCCTCCAACCTCTCTAATTCTCTTGTGTTTTTTAAGAACATCTTTTTTATTCCCACTAATAATAACTTTTTCAGAATTAATAATCACTATCTCATTTCCTTCTAATGCTTTTTTAGCAGCAAAACTACATATTCTTCCAAAAATTGCTCCATTTCCATCAATTATTATTTTTTTGTCTGCCATTTTAATCTAATATTTTAACACCATCTAAATTATTATTTTTTTCAATTGCATGTTTTATTGTAAATATTTTACATCCTGCTTTTTCTAGTTTTTCTTTAGCTTTTTCTGAAAAACCCAATGCAGCAATCTTCATTTTTTTATTAATCTCTCCTTTACTAAGAACTTTGCCAACAATAAGAACTTTTTCTTCTTTTAATTTATTAAGTTCATCTAAATTGATTTTTTTTTGTAATCTTGTAGGTTTAGAAAGTCTTTTTCCTAATTCTAAAAGATTATTTTTCTTAGCTAATTTAATAGTTTCAACTAATTCTGGATTTGTTTTTTTCTTTATTCTTTTGCTGAGTTGTGTTTTTGTGATTCTCATTTTTTATGCGGAGAGAAGGATTCGAACCCTCGTAGGCACTAAGCCACTTGGACCTTAACCAAGCCCGTTTGACCGCTCCGGCATCTCCGCTTATATGAATTAAGCAGAGAATTTGGTTTATAATTGTTATTATTTTACTATTTTACAGCCTTACCTAATTCACTTAAATTACTATCTAAAACTTCAATAGCTCTTAGAAAAATATCCTTAACTTCTATTTGTTTCCAAGATTCAATATTTATGATTAATTCTTTAACATTATCTAATTTTTTTATTTTATTTATTTGCTCTTCTGATAATTTATCTTTTCTTATTTCTTTTTCATCATAACTAATTTTCCCTTTTTCATTCACATTAGTGAAATCTAAAACTTCAGGTTCTAAATTATAAGAATAATAAAGTAAGCCAGGAGAATATTTAATATGTTCAATTCCCTTACCTAATTTTGCATTTATAACCATCTCAATTTCTTGCCCTTCATCTAAAATCACAATAGGCAATTTATAATCTACACCTATAGATGGGCTTATATCTGTTGAATAAACTGTTTTTGGTCCTTTTTCTTTTAATTTGAATTTTGTTTCTTTAGATATTTTATTTGTTTTTATGGGAACCAAACCAATTCTATGAGCGATTATTTCATCATATAATGCAGAATCATTTTTAGAGATTTGAACTTCATCAATTGCCATGGTTGGAATTTCTAAAACACTCCGCCTAATAGCATTAGCTAGATTAAAAGACATGTCTGTTATAAAACCCATCTTTTGCTTTTCTTTATCATAATTTTGTATTTTTATCATTTTATTGAGTAATTTTTATCATTTTTAAACCTATTTATGGTCTTCTTCCTCTTCTTCCTCCTTTCTTTTTAGGCCCTCCTCTAGGAATCTTTGTAGTATCCATAATACTTAAAATTCTAAACCCTGCTCTTGTAAGTGATTTAATTGCTGCATGAGCTCCTGGTCCAGGGTTGTTTTGCCCTGTTTTAGCCCTTACTTTAACATAAAACCCTGTTATTCCATTGTCTCTTGCTTCTTCAGCTATTCTTTGAGAAACAAACATTGCTATTGTTGGATTAGCTTTTAATCTATCTTGTTTTGTTGATTGTCCTCCACCAAATTTAGCAATACTTTTTCCAGATAAGTCTGTTAGATTCATAATTGTATTATTAAAAGTAGTATAAATATTAAGAATACCTATTCTATCTTTTTTCTCTTTTCTTTTTTCAATTTTTGTCTCTTTTTTCTCTTCAGGATCTTTACCCATTAATTTTTTATCTTCAATAGGCTTTTCTTCAGATTTTTGAGAGATATTAGTTGATTTATTTTTTTTAACTTCTACCTTTGGTTTTTCTTTCTCAATTTTTTCTTTAGTTTCTTTTTTAGGCATTTTCATTAGTTCTATATTTAGTTAGAAGTTTATGAATTCCTAAAGTTGCTAATAGGGAAGTTCCTACAAAAGCCCCCATATAGATTGCTTTTTCAACATTATTTGGTTGTTTAATATATCTTTTTTGAGCAACCCCTGTTTGAATAGGATTAAGGTTTTTATTCATATTTCCACCTAAAGCTAATAAGAGTATTCCTGTTCCGATTATTTTTTTAAGATTTTTAGGCATTTTCTTTCTCTTTAACTTTTTCTATTTTATTAGTATTTGTTATTGGTTGTTCAGGTTGTTTTTCTATAGGTTTAGGGGTTTGTTCTTTAGTTTCAGTTTTTTCAGCAATCTCTTCAACAGGTTTAATCTCTTCACTTTTAGCTTCTTCTATTTTTTCTTTAGAATCTTTTTTAGAATTTTTAGGTTTTTTTAATACAATATTTAATTTTATTTCAGGCTCTTGTTCTAAACTAACTTGGTATGAAGGAATATTAATTGTTTTATTTCCAATAGATACTTGTTTATGAGCAACTAATTGTCTTGCTTGTTTAGGTGTTCTTGCTAATTTTTTACTAAACACTATTGTTTGTAATCTTCTTTTTAACCAATCTTCTTTATCTAAAGCTAAAGAATCTGCAATATTATTAACTTTAAATCCTTTTGTTTGGAGTTTTTTAACAAATGCTTTTTTCTCTTCTTCAGGTTTTGTAATTAATTGTTTTACAAGATTTCTAATCCTTGCTATTGCAGCATCTGCTTTCCATATTTCTTTTTTATTTTTAAGTCCATATTTGTCTCTAAGAAGATTTTCTTCTTGTATTCTTGCTTTATCAAAAGGCCTTTGCGGTCTTGAATATTTTTTACGTTTTCTTTTTGGCATTTTTAATATTTTGATGGTTTATTTTTATTGGTTTGGGTCAAGCCTTTTTTAAGGGGTTGTTTTTATCCTTTCTTTCCTACTTTCTTTGTTTTAACTCCAATTGCTTTTTTCTTTCCTTTAGCCCTAAAATGGCTTCTTGTTCTTTGCCCTCTTGTAGGATGTCCAAAAGCATGTCTTAATCCCCTGTAAGATCTTATTTTTTTTAATCTTCTAATATCAAACTCTTTTTTCATATCAAGTTCAGCTCCAACTAAATGAGAATCTTCTCCTGTTTCAAATTCATTTCTTCTATTTTTTAAAAATTCAGGCAAGTTTTGAGGATTTTTTAAAAAATCCTCTATTATTTTTATTTCTTTTTTATCTAAATCTAGAATTTTTTTTTCAGGATCTAAATTAAGAATTTTACATAAAGCATTAGAAATAGCCCAAGAAACTCCTTTAATATATGTTAAACCAACCAAAGTTTTTTTATTCCCAGGAATATCTGTTTGTAGAATCCTAATTATAGAAAAGTATTCTTCCTTAGTTTCTTCTTTGTTCAATCTTGTCTTCTTTTCTAAAGAAGAAATGTTATTTTCTTTGATTTCTTGTGTTTGTTCTTGCATTTTTTTATCTATATAATATTTTATAAGGCATTGAGCTTATTAAATAATCAATAATTGGGTTTTTAAATCTTTATTTTTTTAGATATTTGGTTCTGATAACACATTTTATTTATTTATAAATAAATAATATCTTTCCTTACCAATTATTTCATCAAAAATTCTTTTTTCAATTGCTTTTTTAGGGTCTGGAAGGTTAGAAACTCTTTTCTTTAAATCTTCCAAAGATTTAAAAAGTGTTTTATTTCTTTCTTCTAAAATTGCTTCTGTATGTCTTTTTCCAAATCCTGGAAGAAGTTCAAATTGATGTAATCTAGTATTTATCGCTTCTGCTTTATTAAAAAAATCAATGAATTTTTCTTCGGTTTCTTTAATCTGTTCCCTAATAAATTCTTGTAATTGTTCTTTTGTAGTTTCAGTAAGCTTTTCTTCCTGAAGTTTTCCAAGAATATAATATATTTTATCCCTTTTACCTTCTCCAATATATACTTTTTCTCCAACTTCTAGTTTTATCCCCCTCCTAGGAACTAATTGAAGCAATGTAAAATTCTTAAGCCCTATAGCTTGAGCTATAGGCATCATTTTCTGTTCTAAAGGATAACCATAAGGCAGGGAATCTAAGATTATTGAATATTCTTCTTTTTCCATTGTTTTTCCTATTTAACGACATTGAGTATTTTATTAGTTTCTTCTTCGTTTAAACTAACATCAGTAAAAATTTTATTTAAATCTGTTGCATCTTCTGGGACTAAATCAACAATTTTGACTAGGTGTTCCCTTTTCATTTTTAATAAATCTAATTTTCTTAGTTCTTCTTTAATCTTTTTTACTTTTTCTGGTTTGGTTTTTAAAAACTTCTTCAAGTATGTTTTCATTTCTTCTTTTTTATCACTATCTTCAATACTCTCAAGTATTTCTTTTACTTCTTCTAAATTTAAGGGCGTTCTTTCTAATATCATTTTTTAGTTTGTTTTAATCTTTTTAAGTGTACAGGATGTATTATATAAGTCTTTTCCTTATTTAAATCCTTTATTTTAACAACATAACTATTCCCTCTTTTACCTTCTATAACTCCAGATCTCCCTTGGAGCTGTTTAGGGAACTTAGGTTGAACAGATAATTCTCTTATAACACCTACTTTGTCTCCTTTTTTAAAATCTTGAAAATATCTTCCAAGTTTAATTTTCCCGTGTTCTCTTTGTCTTTTTCTTTTTATCATTTTTTGTTTTAATTTGTTTATCTATATCTTATAAGCTCATGAGATTTTGATTATCTGAGTAGTTAAATCTTAATGGGGCATAACTTAAAGTTTTATAAGACCTAAGAAAATTTTTATGGTTTTCTAGGCCCAAAAAATCTATTTGATTTTTTTGGGTATTAGTTTAGTTTAATATAAAATCCTTAAAAATAAGAGCTTTAAAAAGGTTTCTTATTGATGTAAGTCCCCTCTTTCCTTGGCGTCTTTCATGTTTTGAACAATCACCTTAAACATTTTTTCTCCAAAAGCACCATGTCCACATCTTTCACAAAAATCAATAACAGATTCTTCAGATAAACCACATTTACAATAAATACACCGCTTCATTTTAAAATAATATACAATTACTTTGGTTTAAATATTTTTCTAAAAAATTCACTCAAATCTCAATGCATCAGCAGGTTTAAGTTTTGATGCTTGTAATGCAGGTAAGATTCCTGATAATGTTCCTATTACAAATGAAAATGCTAATGCTCCACCTAATATTACAGGACTCATAGATGCTTGTAATAAATCTGTTCCAATTGCAACTGCTGCCAAGTATTCTGCACTTTTAGCTAAACCTACACCTATTCCAACACCAATTAAACCCCCTACTAATCCTAATAATCCTGATTCTAATAAGAATAATAATAAAACATGAGAATTTTTAGCACCAATAGCTTTCATAGTTCCAATCTCTTTTGTTCTTTCTATTACAGAAGTATACATTGTATTCATAATCCCTATTCCTCCAACTAAAAGAGAAATAGCAGCTATTCCAACTAAAACTCCTTGAACAACAGCAAAAATACTTTGAAAAGTTTCTAATAATTGTTCAGAAGTTTGAACATTAAATGTTTCTTGATCTTCTTTTTCTCCTCTTGATTTTCTTAATTTTCTTTCAATTGTATCTGCAACTTCTTCAGGATTAAATCCTTCTGCTGTTTTAACCATAATTTGACTTTCCTCATCTTCTATGTCTAAAATTTCTTTTAAAACATCTTTTGACATATAAAGAGAACTATCATCAATAGGATTTCCTATTTTATCTAAAACTCCAATAACTTTAAAATCATAACCTTCAACCTCTATTGTGCTTCCTATTTGCATTGGTTTTTCCCAAATATCTCCATAAATATGATTATAACCTACAACTAATTTGTACTTGTCTCCATGTTTTAAATCTCTTCCATCAAAGATTTCAAAACTTTGTATTTCAGACATAAGTTCTAAATCTTCTGGATTAGAACCAATTGCAAAACCAATTCCTGCTTCATCTTTATACATAGCTTGTCCTTGTTTAATTAAGAAACCTATAGCCCATTTAACACCCCGAACTTTTTCAATAGTTTCTAAATCATCACTCGTCAAAATTAAGCTGGGTCCTGCTGTTCCAGGAGGCCCCATACCTCTTGGTTGAATAATTATTTTATCAGCACCTAATTTTTCAAATTCCTCTGAAATATAATCTTGAAGTCCTTGCCCTAATGATATCAGCGCAACAACAGCAGCAATTCCAATAAAAATTCCAATCATAGTAAGCCAGCTTCTAAGTCTACGCCTTTTCAAATTGTTTAAACCCAATACAAAGAAATCTTTAATCATTTTGATTACCACCCAACAAATGCCCTTTTAGGTAAATTCATTTGTAAAAATGCCCCTACTTCTTGAGTTTTCATTTCTAATATCCCCTCTTGAATCATTCTTTCTACAATATTTTTAGCAGGTATAAGTCCTGGATCTCTTGAATCTTTTATTAATCCATAGGTTCTTAATTCTTTAACTAAGCCTATTTTATTATATCCTCCTTGTTTTTCAGCGACAAATTTTTTTATATGATCTATATATTTTTCATCTTTCATTTTGAGCTCCTAAGCAGACACTTCTGCTTGCGTTTTAGATAATTGTTCTAATCTACTTGAAATTTCTATTCTATTTAATGCCTTTAAATCTTTCTCTTTTCCTTTATGTTGTTCTATATAATCATGTGCTTTTTCTTGAACACTCTTTAAATCACCTCTAAATATTTCGATAACATCCAAATCACCAAATTTATCTATTTCTTCTTGATTATAATCCTTTCTCAACCAATCAATTAAACCTCTATTATCTCTTAAAATGGTAATATAACAATCGAATCCCATCTTTTAACCCTCCTTCCTCTTTTTCAACTTTCTTCTTTTCTTTATTTTCCTATAAATTATCCAAAGGATTATAACACCAACAACAACACCCACATATATACTAGTATAACTTCTTTCCAATAAACCAAGCTCAATAGCTTTATCTCTTGTATAAACTTTTACTTGTATATCAAAATCTTCATTATATTCATTATTAACAGCATCTTTATATGTAATACTTATAGGAAGAGTTAAAGTACTTGGAGCATTGCTCTTAAAATAAATCTTAAAATCAGCAGTATCAAAATCATCACTATCAATATCTCCAATATAAACTTGTTTATTAGATAATACATCAAAATAAGTAGAGCTTCCAATTTCAACTTCTAAAAATCTTACATCTGATAATCCTTTATTTATTACTTTAATATCTATTTCATTTTCTTGAGGTTTTAACAATAAGCCATCTTCAATATTAACTCCAATTATAGGTTTTGAATTAACAGTAACCCCAATTAAAGAATTTCTAGTTTTTAATTCATCATCTTCTGTATAACTTATTCTTAAAGGAATTTTATATACTCCTGATTTAGCATCACCTAATGCTATGATTTCAAATTCAGCATAATCTGTTTCATCTTCTTCAATTTCATCAAAACTATGTTCTGAACTTGATTCATAAGGCGCAAAAGGGATATCTAAAGCTGTTAAAGGTGCTCCAGGAATGTCTGATTCAATAATCCCTGTTAAATCTAAAATAACTGCAACATTTGTAACATCTTCATCTCCATCATTTTCAATACCCACAGTTATAACAGCTGTTTCACCAGGTGCTATTTCACTAGGATACATTTTTACAGAATCAATTACTAAAGCTTGAATACTTGCTAAACTAAGAATGATGAATAATGCGGTTATTAGTGTTAGTGTTTGAGTTTTCATTTTAATTTTGTTTTGTATTTTATTTTTGCTAAATATTGTTTATATTTCTTAGGATTTTCATTTTCCATGATTCCTAATTGTATTCCTTTAGTTGCCCAAGCACCGACCCCAGCAACTGCCCCCACAGCAGAGCCTATAATTATTTTTTTAGAATCTCCACCAAAAACAGCTACACTTACTCCACCTAATAAACTTCCGTATAATACAGATTCTAAACCCCCTAATAAAATAGATGCACAGCCTTTTACAACAAATTTTGCATCAGACAACCCTCTATTGTCAAGATCAATATAATTGATCATATGATATATAGGATTTAAAAAGTTTTTTACTGTTTTTATTCCCATTTTACTTACTTATCATCCAATTTAACAATTATTTTAGTTTTCATTTTATTTTTTCCTTGCATTATCAAATTTTTCCATTATTTGAGATTTTATAGGGCCCATTACTTCAACATACTGGTTTGTTTTTTCATTAATTATTTCATAAACATCACTCTTGCTCCAATCAAGATGTCCTTCATTGCCTTTAGGTATAACTCCATATGTTTTCCCATTATGATCTGTTGTAAATGAAAAGTTCAATTTTTCAGTTAATTTTTCTGTCATTTTATCTATTTCCAAATTTAATAATATCGTTTAAACCACCTTTATCAATATCTTTAACATTTATATCTGATACTTCAAAATTTCTTGTAATTTGTTCGCATTCTCTTTGGCATCTTTTATAACCCCTCACTGTTCCAAAAGCAACTACCATAAGTAATCCCATTGTAGTTAACAAAGATCCTAATTTATTTTGTCTATATTCCATTTTACTTACTTATCCTCCCATCTTTTAGTTTATAAACTTTACTAGCATACTTTGCTATATCTAAATCATGTGTAACAAGGATTATTGTCTTTCCTTGTTTGCTTAATTTAACAAACATTTCAGCAATTTCTTTGCTTCTTTTTGAATCAAGATTACCTGTAGGTTCATCAGCTAAAATAACTTCAGGATCATTTGCAAGTGCACGAGCAAGTGCAACTCTTTGTCTTTCTCCACCTGATAATTCACTTGGAAGGTGTTTTAATCTTTCACCTAATCCCAAATCTGCTAAAAGCTTAGTAGCTCTTTCTTTTCTTTCTTCTAATTCAACATTTTGAAAAATCATAGGTAACATAACATTTTCAAGTGCTGTAAGTGTAGGAATTAAATTAAATGTTTGAAATACAAATCCTATTTTCTTTCCTCTTAGTTGAGCTAATTCAGATTCATGTAAATGTTCAATATTAACATCATCTAGAAAAATATCTCCTTTTGTAGCTAAATCTAATGCCCCAACAAGATTCATCATGGTACTTTTACCACTTCCAGAAGGTCCAACAATAGCAATAAAATCTCCTTGTTTTATTTCTAAATCTACACCATCAACAGCAGGGATTATAGTATCCCCTATTTTATAGTCTTTATGTACGTTTTTTAATTGAATTATTGTCTGTTTCATTTTGTTTTTTCACAACTCTATTTATTAATAAATGATAAATTCCTGCCATTAAAGCAAATCCTGCCCCAGCCCCAATCACATAAGGTTTATTTGTTAAAGCTCCATAGGTAGCTACGCTTGCTCCAGTTACCTCAGATATTTTAAGAAAAGGTATAAACCAACCCTCATCCACAGATTCCTCTAAGGCCTTAGCTCTTTGTATCACGCTTTGAGCAAATAAATCAGTAGTAACTATATCAAATTTATTGATTGCATTTCTAACTTTTTGGATATGTTTCTTTGTTTTCATCTTAATTTCCCCAAGAAAAACCCCCTTATAAATGTTTCTTGTTTGTTACTTCTAAGGAGTTAATACAATATATTAATATCTCTATAAAATTTGAAGTTTAGAAGAGGAGTTTTTTAAGCTACTCAGATAATCTCTTAATTAAGCTTATAGGCTATTAATATAATGAAATATCAGAACTTCTTAAACTTATTAACTAACTCTAATATATCAACTTGCCCTAAAAACATAGCTCTGCAGCAATATCTTTCTAAACCTAATTCATCTAAGACTTTTTTAGAATCTTCTCCTTTTTCAGTTCTTTCTTTAAAATCCTGCCACAAATGACCAATTGGCTTTCCACAAGATATGCAACGAAGAGGTATTATCATTTTTTATTTTTATGTTTATTTATATTTTATAAGATACTGGCTTTTTATATAAAGTTGTTTGGAATATAAAGAAGACAACTTTATGGCTTCACTTCATCTCTGAAACTAATACCTTAAACATAATCTGCTTAACTTCTGAGTTGGAAATCGGATCAGGTGTGACCAGATTATTATGGTCGTCTCCAATATAACTTAAAAATAACTCTTTATAAAGGTTTTTATATAAACAATTATTGGCTTTTTCATAATATTTAAGCAGAGGTTCCGGAGTGGTCAAACGGGCAAGACTCAAGATCTTGTGGCTTAGTGCCTTCATAGGTTCGAATCCTATCCTCTGCATAAATTTAAAAAGAGTTCTGATAATAAATTAAAATGGAAATAAGAGCAGATTTACATAATCATGCATATGAAAGACAACATTGCCCAACTAGTGCCAAGCATATTTTAGAAATTGCTGAACAAAGGTTAGGGCCTAATGGGGTTTTTGGAATTGCAAATAGTCAATGGGGAAAAACTTTTGATAGAAAACCAGATTATGATTATAGATATGAATTATTTTTTAAAACTTGCTTAAAAGAATTTGGATATAGAAAAATTGAAGTTAATGGACCTTCTATTGATAAAAGCAATATGTTTCATGTTAATCCCTATGGAGTTCATATATTAAAAACCCAGGAAATGGAATTTCCTGAAGGACATATTTTAGTTTTAGGACTTCCTTATGGAACAAATCTTAAACAAAGAAAAATAACAGAGTCTCTTAGAGAAACAAAAGCTAAAGGGTGCCCTGCTGAAGCAAGTCACATCTTTTTTATGTCAAAACTTGGAGATTATTTATTAAAAAATCCAGAAATATTAGATTTTTTTTCTGCAATAATGGTTCATGATGGAGAAGCTATTGTAGGAAATAAAAAAGCCCAGAAATTTTATAAAAAATTCTGTGAAAATAAAAATATTGGGGCCCTTTCATCTTCTGATGCTCATTCTCCTTTTGAAATTGGACGTTCTTATTCTGTTTTATCTGAAATTGATTGTAATCAAAATCCTGAAAAACTAAATAAATCTCTTGATGAAAAAATTAGAGAACACAACGATTGGTTAAATGATAAACAAGAAATTTCTTATAGTGGTTTTACAAAACACGCATTTTATTTTGCTTTAAGATTAGGCCTCTCTAAAATGAGAATAAATTTAAGTTAAATGAAATCTACCTTAGTGATTAAACAAACTAACCAAACAAATCCATTCCATTAACATATTTGGAGTTTGCTATTAATCTAAATGGAAAATATCTAGTTATATTGGCTGCTCTTTTATAATCTTCTAAAGCATATTTTATTTCTAAAATACAGATTTTTTTATTTGTAATTTTTTCCTTAAAGAAATTATTTCTATTTTTTATTTTATAAAAAATTTGATCTTTATCTAAAGTAATCCTATATTTTTTATTAGCAGAAATAAAATATTTTCTCTTATAAGAATTAAGAAGACTTGGAGAATATAATTTTAATCTTTCAACTAACCACTTTGGAAGATTTGATTTTGAGAAAACTTTTTGTAATAAATTTAAGGAAAATTTTTTATCTAAAATAAATCCCTTTAATGGAAAAGATAGTTTTCTCCCTAATTCATTATTTTTTACTTTTAATTCTAATACAGGCTTTTTAATAATTCCAAAAACACCCCCATACCATCTAATTCTAATTTTTATTCTATTAGAAATTCCAATTAAATTTTCATTATAATTTTTCAAATCTATAGAATCTAAATAAATATTATTAACCATTCTTTCATAAAATATTTCAGAAAAAATTGCAGGATTATGTCTGATTAAATGTTCTATTTCATAAGAATTTAATTCAGATATAACAAATTTTCTTTCATATCTAAATCTCTTTAAATCATTATTTTTCATTTTTGTGTTATTCTATTAACCTATATTTTATAAGCTCAATCAAGATATTAGTTTTTAATCTGATATTTCATAATTCATATAATTTTTTATAAACTTCTTCTTCTTTATTAAGCATCATAACATCATCAATTAAAAGAGATGATTCTTTTTCAATAATATAACTATTATTTATATTAGAAAAATTAATATTGATAGCATTTATTGAAGCAGCTCCAAATTCAGATTTTTTTTCATAAACTGCAAGACCATACTCAACATTTGAAATTTCACTATTTTTAATAAAAACTTGTGATTTATCCTTACTTGCAATTCCAATATAACCTTTATTTAACTTATCTCCATTTATCTTTGCATTCTCTATTGTTACATTACTATCTTCTCCAACACTTATCCCTTTGTCTCCTACATTTAAAATATCAATATTTTCTATATCAACAAAACTTCCTGAAAAATCTAAACCATCATTTCCACAACCAATAAATGAAGAAGATTTTATAGGACCTTCTACAAAATCACCATCAAAACAATCTGAAATACAATTTTCAAAATGAGAATCTCTAATTTCAAATTCAGAGTCAATTATATTTAAACCATCTTCTGAATTAATATCTTTGATAATAATATTCTCTAATTTAACAGGAGATTTATAAAAGTTGATTGCTCCAGAAAGTTCCCAGCCTTTTTTAATTGGACTTGTCAAATCATTAAAAATAACATGTTTAAGATTAGAAACACGTTCGACATTTAATAATGTAAGGCCTTGCCCAGTTCTATCAGATGAAAAGATTTTAATTGGATTTTCGTCTGATCCAGAAAATTGTAAGTCTGAATAAGAAAGTATTGTTGCACCATTCATAAGATTAATACTTGTTCCTTCATTACAATACACACTAAATCCTGGAGGAATAGTCATACTTTGATTTAAAATCCACGACCCTTTTTGAATAAATATTGATTTAGTATCTTCTTCTATTATTAATAATTCAAAAGAACTAATATTTGTTTCTTGCCTTATAAAATCTTCTTCTAAGAAGTTTTCTTCAACATAAGACCAGGGAGAAACAATCTCTTCTTTTATCCCCTCAATTCCCAAGATTTTATAATTAATCTTTAAATCTGAAGCAAAGCTGTCATTCCATGAAAAACCAGCAGGAATTTTAAAATTAAACTTTTGATAATCTACAGGCTCAGAAGCTATTTTTGGTTGAAGAAGTTTATCACCTTCAATTAAGTGAAAGATAACAGAATCATTATAAACTAAATTTTCAATTTCTAAAGGGATGAACTTCACATTTCCAATATATAAAACAAGTTCATTTTGAGAAGGTAAACTTTTCTGAAAATATGCATTTATACTTTTCAAAGGGGTTAATCCTTCTCTTATTCGTTTCTGTCTTTCATAAAAAGATTGGATGGAAAAACAATAAAAGGGATAATTCTTATGAATAATGTTTAAATTTTTTTCAAGGTCATCACCCAAATCTAAAAATAAGCTATCTAAATAAGATTTTTGAGAAAATTTATCTAATTCTTTCATATATTTTTCAAAAAATTCTTTATCCCTGAGAAATAAATCAGAAAAAGATTCTATTTTTTGAGAACAATTGTTTTCATTAGATAAACAAGGAGGAATATAATCTCCGATAACATTATATGGGGCCTCAACATCACAATTTGCATCAAAACCAATTGGTTCTAAACGGGAAGTTATAGGATTATAATAAAATCTAATATTATTCCATGTAGAAGCATGTCCAGTTCCCATTAATGTATTAATAGCAAAATATTTTGCAAGTTTATCTGTATCAAAAACTTCTGAAACTCCTAATGAACCTCTTCTAAAAGATTCTAATAAACTACTAGCTTCTTCAAATTGTTTAGCTAAATAAGGATCTTTTAAAGATTTTTCATTAGTAAAAGTTTCTATACTGCTACTATAAAACCAATCTAAAGATTTATTATCTAAAGCACTAATTAATTCAAGAGGATGAGTATAATAATTATTTATTTTTACAATTTCATCCCACATAGGATCTTCATTAAATTTAATAATCAATCCTTCTCTCCTATTATTTCGTTCAATTAATTGTTTTTCAAAATGTTCTTCTAAAGCATATATGCCTTTATTTTCTCCATTTATAACAACCTCTACAAAATCATACTTAAGAGATAAGACATCTTCTCTTTCAAGAGCCTGATGATACAACCATTCATTTAAATAATTTCTAGTTTTTGGGTCTTGTATTGAAAAAGTTTTCATTCCAAAAAGCGTATCTCCTTTTGTTTTAATTCTAAAAGACCATTTATCTCCTTCAAGATGATCCACCCAATCTCCTTTTAATCTTAAGTTTACATTAACTACCTGGTCTTTATATCTAATCTCTGCAGGAACATAATCTTCTCCAGAAGTAACAAGCACCCCAATATCTAATGCTTGTTCACGTTTATACTCTATTCTTTTATAATTATCAAGACCAATATCAATAAAGATTTTCTTAGGTTTTGAAAATTGGCCTGCTATGTAATTAATTGGAATCTTGAAATTTTCACTAATAACCCCTTCCATTTGGCGTTTAATATTTTTAAGCCCTATTATGCCTTTAGAATGCAATAAATCTATAACTCTTTGTGAGGGCTCATCAAATGTCCCAAAAAAACCAGAAATTAATAATCCAAAAAGCGTTCCCATTGAAAAAAGAACAATCAGAATTAAAATCCAGAAAATGATTTTTGTTTTTTTATTAAATATACCTCTAGAAATAAATTTTAAACTTTTCTTTAAATAATAAAAAAAATTACCTTCTTTCCTTTCTTTTAATTTCATTTTTAATCTAAGCCCGATTTATCAAGGTATGTTATATTAACTTCTTTTGAAAGAGAATTTAACTCTCTTTTTGTTTTTTCTAATTTTTGGAAAGAATCAAAATCAACTAAAAAAGAGGCTTCTAATCCTTCTTCTAATTGGTCAAAACGTTTTAAATGAACAGATGAGCAATGTTTGTTTAATGCATCAACTATATCTTTTAGTTTAATATTTTTTCCAGAAACAGTTAAATATAGATTTTGATTTTCTTCTTTTTTATAATAAAAATGACGCCCACAAATTAATAAAGAAATTATAAAAAAAGCTATAATTGTTGTTAATAATTGTCCTGCACCTAATCCTAATCCAATTGAAATTGTGAGAAACAAGAAAGCTAGTTCTTCAGGTTCTTTTATTGCTGCCCTAAATCTTACAATTGATAATGCTCCAACAAGCCCTAATGAAAGTGCAAGAGATGATTTAACAATCATTATAATTAAAGTAGTAGTAGTTGTAACCAAGACAAAATTAGATGAAAATTTTCTCCTATTTGAAATAGAAGTCCCATATTTCACATAAAGTTTACCTAATATAAATGAAAGTAATGCAGCTATTAGTAAAGCAATTATCAAATAAAAATAATCTACTTGGATTGGTTGATTAACTAAAAATTCCTCAAAACTTTGCCATTTTGTTTGTGCCGCCATTTTTGTAATATATTATCCGAATATTTAAAGTTTATAAAGATAATTGGTATAATGTAATGTATTACTCAAGTAAGCTCCTGTAGCTCAGTTGGATAGAGCACTTCCCTCCTAAGGAAGGGGTCGCAGGTTCGAGTCCTGTCAGGAGCATCATAAGGCTTAATAATCTTTAAAAACCCTTAGAAATTAGTGAAATCATGCGTGGATAGTTTAGTGGTAGAACTTCTGGCTTCCAACCAGAAAACCTGGGTTCGATTCCCAGTCCGCGCATTTAATAATAAAAATCAAATAAAAAACTAATATTTTATAAGCATAGAGAGATACTCAGATGAGAAGATTAAGAAAAGGGTTACGGAAGGGATGTACCCTTGCCACTCATCAATTCAGCTTAAGATATTAAGATACCAGATAAAACAAAATATGGAACAAGAAAACAACATCCTCAATGAAATAGAACAAGAAGAAAAGAAATTAGGAAGAAAAGCCCTAAAATTTTATAATAAAAACTATAAGTTACTACTTTTAATCCCCTTAATTTTATTAATCCTATCATTAGGTTATATAGCATATTTCCACCAGCAAAACAACGACTTCATAAAAAGAGATGTTTCTTTAACAGGAGGAACAACAATAACTATTTTTTCTGAACAAGAAGAAATAAATATAAATGATTTAACAAACAGATTATCTCAGAAAATAGATGATTTTAATATCAGAGAACTATCTAATTTTAGAACAGGAAAACAAGAAGCAATTATTATTGAAATTCCAATAGAATCAACTTCTGAAGAGTATAAAACCATAACTTCTTCAATAGAAGATTTCTTAGGTTATGACTTAACAAGTGAAAATTCAAGCGTGGTCTCAACAGGCTCAACTTTAGGAGAGTCTTTTTACAAACAATTACAATTTGCAATTTTAATATCTTTTATTTTAATGGCAATAGTTGTTTTTATTATTTTTAGAACTTTTGCACCAAGTATGGCAGTTGTTCTTTCTGCTTTTGCAGATATTATGATGACTTTAGCTTTAGTAAATATATTAGGAATAAGAGTTTCAAGTGCAGGAATTATTGCATTTTTAATGTTAATTGGTTATAGTGTAGATACTGATATTATGCTTACAACACGTCTATTAAAAAGACAAGGGCAAATAAACACAAAACTTAAAGATGCATTTAAAACAGGGATAACAATGACTCTAACTTCTATAATTGCACTTAGTGTAGCTTTAATTATCACTCAATCATTTTCACCTGTTTTAAAACAAATATTCACTATCTTGTTAATTGGTTTAGGTTTTGATATTCTTAATACATGGATTACAAATGCTTCAATATTAAAATGGTATTTGGAAAAGAAGGAGAGGGATTAAATTATGGAGGAAAATAATTAATATCTTATAAGCATAGAACGAGATTCAGATGAGAAGATTAAGGATATAAGATAATTAAAAATTAAATAAAAATGAAAAACAAAAAATGAACTGGAAAATTTGGTTATTAATATTTGTAGTTTTAGGTTCTATATTAGCTATGGTTCCTTTAAATTTTGAAAAAGGAGTTGAAATTATTTCAATAGAACAAAATTCAACAGCTTATGAACAAGGATTAAGGCAAGGACAGATAATTACCCATATTGATGGGCAAAAAATATTAAGTTTTGAAGATTATAAAGAAATAATTAATTCAAAAGTTTTTTTAAGTGAAAATCAAAAAATAACAATAACAACTAAAAAAGGAGAATTTATTTTATTTACAAATAAAGCTCCACAAATAAGTGTTGCAAATATAGATAAAACAAGAATCAAAACAGGATTAGATTTATCAGGTGGATCAAGAGCATTAGTTGTAGCTAAGGATAAAAAATTAAATGTTCAGGAGTTGCAAGATCTTATAGACATAACAAGCCAGAGATTAAATGTTTATGGACTAAAAGATATTATAATTAGGCCTGTTACAGACCTTTCTGGAAATAATTATATGTTAATTGAAATAGCTGGTTCAACCCGTGAAGAACTTGGAAATTTAATTTCTCAACAAGGAAAATTTGAAGCAAAAATCGGAAACAAAACTGTATTTATTGGTGGGAATAGGGATATAACTTATGTTGCAAAAACAGGAGAACAGGCAGGAATTTATGATTGTAGAACCACTCAAGAAGAAGAATTTTGTAACTTTAGATTTGGAATAACCTTAAGCCCAGAAGCTGCAGAAAGATTTGCAAAGATAACAAAAGGGTTGGGATTAGACCCTGAAAATCCACAATCATTAGATAAAAAAATAGATTTATATTTAGATGATGAATTATTTAGTTCTTTATCTATTTCTGAAGGATTGAGGGGGAGTACAACAACTCAGATTCAAATTAGCGGATCTGGGTCTGGAGAAACAAGGAATGAAGCAATAGAAAATACTAAAATTGAGATGAATAGATTACAAACAGTTCTAAAAACAGGCTCTCTACCTTTTAAATTACAAATAGAAAAATTAGATACAATTTCTCCATTACTTGGGAAAAAATTTATTAACACAATTTTAATTGCAGGAGCTGCTGCAATTCTTGCAGTAGGTTTAATGATTTTTTTAAGATATAGAAAAATAAAATTATCTTTAGCAGTTTTATTAACAAGTTTGTGTGAAGTTTTAATAATTTTAGGAATTTCAGCATTATTTAAAAGAAATTTAGATTTACCAGCAATTGCAGGAATTATAGCAGCAATTGGAACAGGGGTTGATTCACAAATAATTATCTTAGATGAATCTCAAATGAGTCATATTCTTTCATTAAAACAGAGAATTAAAAGAGCTTTGTTTATTATTTTAGGAACATATGTAACTACATTATTTGCTTTGCTTCCTCTTATGTGGGCAGGAGCAGGTTTATTAAAAGGATTTGCAATCACAACAATAATTGGAATCTCAGCAGGAGTATTTATTACTCGTCCTGCATTCTCAGAAATGGTAAAAAAGATTTTGAGAGATTAATCTATTAAAAACAAATATCTTATAAGCATAAGAAAAGATGTTATGATGAGATTAAGATTTAAAGAAAAGAAGAGCATAGCTTAAAAATACAATAAGAATATAAATATTTTATACAAATAATTTATAAGTATAGGGAGATTTGTTCTACTGGGATTAAGAAAAACTCAGATAATTAAACCTAAGATTATAGAGATAAAAAAAGAAACATAAAAAAGAGGTAAAAATGCTGCCAAAACACCACATCATATTAGGAGCAATATTTTCAGCATTATTATATTGGTTATTTTCATTAACTATCTTCCAAACTCTTTTAGTTTTTTTAAGTTCTATTTTAATAGACTTTGACCATTACTTATGGTATGTAGCAAGAAAAAAAGATTGGGATTTAAAAAATTCTTATAATTATCTTGAAAAACTAAGTAAAAATTTAAAAAAACCAATAATGATGGTTTTCCACACAATAGAATTTTTAATTCTTGTTTTTATTTTATCTTTTTTCTGGAGAGGATTTTATTTTGCTTTAATTGGAATGATATTTCATTCAATATTAGATTTATTATACTTTGGGCATAAAAATATGCTTTATGTTAGGGAATTTAGTTTAATAAGACATTTAGTATTAAGAGAAAAATATCCAAACAAATATTTTTGAATTAGATTAAAAAACATATAATTCCTACATATAGCTTTAAAAAAAACAAATTCTTATCTTCTTTATGGAACATTTGAAAAATCAGGAACATATTACAAGAGAAAATCAGCTTAATAAATCTCTTAAACTAATTATGAAATCTTCTTTTATTGTTTTTATTGGACTTTTTTTATCAAAAGTTTTAATGTATGCTTATAGGATAATTATTGCTCGTTATTATGGCCCAGAAATTTATGGATTATTTTCTCTTGTTTTATCTGTAATCCCTCTTTTTATCACAATTGCTTCTTTTGGTTTTGTAGATGGATTATTAAGATTTGTCCCATTATTAAGAGAGAGAAAAAAGATTAATGAGATGAGGTATTTATTTAGAAAAACACTGAGATTTTATTTAATCTCTGGGATAATTGCTTCAATAGTTTTAATTGGTTTATCAGATTTTATTTCAATACAAATATTTCATAATCCAAGCCTTTCTATTTTTCTAAAAATAATGAGTTTTTCAATTCTTGCTGTAATGCTTGCAAGTATATTTCTCACAGTGCTTAGAGGGTTTGAAAAGATTGGATGGTATTCTTTTATTTTTAATATTTTTCAAAATTTAGTCCGTGTAGGTGTGCTTATAATTCTTATTTTCATAGGTTTTAATTCAGGAGGAAATGCTGTTGTTTGGTCTTACATATCTGGTTCAATTCTTACATTATTTGCTGCTTATTTAGTTTGTAAAAATAAAATAAATAAAATCTTTGGTTCTTATGAGAAAAAAGATTATTCAAAGATTAGTAAAGAGTTTTTTCAATATTCCTGGCCATTATTATTTTTTGCAGCTATATCTATTATTTTTCATTGGATTGATACTATTTCTTTAGGTTATTATAAATCTGCAGTAGAAGTTGGGTTTTATAATGCAGCTGTGCCAATTGCAATGCTTATAATGATTGTCCCACAATTATTTATGCAGTTATTTTTTCCACTTATAACAAGACAATATTCTGCAAAAAATAATGCTTTAATCAAACAGCTTAGTAAACAAGTAAATAAATGGATATTTATGGCAATTCTTCCAATTTTTATTTTAATATTCTTTTTTTCAGGAGCATCATTAAATATCCTTTTTGGAAGTCAATATGTTATTGCACAAATTGCCCTTAAATTTTTGCTAATTGGAACATTTATTTCTGCATTATTTATGATTTCAACAAATCTTATTTCAATGTTAGGTAAATCTAAGTTAATCTTGTTTAATATATCTATATCTGCAATTGTTAATTTAATATTAAATTCAATATTAGTTCCAATACCTGTTTTGTTTTCTTTAGATAATTCAAATGGTTTAATCGGAGCTTCTCTTGCAACTGTTTTATCTATAATCTTTTTAAATACCCTTTTGATTATACAAACAAAAAAACATCTTTCATTTATACCTTTAAAAAGAAAGATGTTTACTATAATCTTAGTTTCAATAATCCCAACAGGAGTTTTATTTTATTTAATAGAAAAAGTTACAATTAATGTTTTTTCAATTATAATTTTAACCTCTTTGTTTATTTTACTTTACTTGTCTTTAATAATTATTTCACATTCTCTTGATAAAGAGGATTTAATGGTGATAAAATCAGTTATAAAAAAATTATTTAAGGATTTAAAATTAGTTAAAAAATCTATAAAAAAAACATTTTAATATTTTATAAGCTCAATCAAGAGATATTATCTGAATAACTTAATCCCTCTTCTTTATCTCATCATATTTTTATAAATACCAAAAAATTTAAACTATAACTTTCGGTTGAGAATTATCTTCTATTTCTTTTATTTCAACAGAGGTATTCCCTAATTCTTGTTTATAATTTGTCTTAAGTTTTACATCACATGGATGGCACTGACCATATTTCTCACATTTTCTAAATTCGTTTTTAATTTGGAAATTAGGGTCAAGAATATTTCCTATAGGAAATTCTTCACTAAATAAATCACTGTGACATTTGTAAATATTTCCATTTGGAGCTATTAATAATTCAGAGCCCTTACATAAGCATTTTTTTAATTTATTTGATAAAACTGAGTTAGAATATTTAGAATAATCTCCATATAAGTCTCCCTTATAGGTTCCAGTATATTCTTTTAATCTAAAATCAATTCCTGCATCTATACATCTAAATTGCATTTGATTTATTGCAGAGAGATTTTCAAAAGAAGGATATAAAACACTCCATACACCAATACTAAATCCAGCATCTTTTAGTTTTTTAACTGTTTCAATAAGTTCTGCACCATTTCCCATTTGTTCTGGATGATAAGAAACACGAATACAAGCATAAGGAACATTTCTCTTTATTCTTTCTGGGTCTATTTCTTTTAAAAATTTTTCAACAGCTACTTCAAAAGATAAATTAGTTAAAATATCTATGTTTAAATCTTTTTTAAGATTCTTAAGGATATAAAGAAAATCTGGATGTAAAAAAGGCTCTCCTCCTGAAAAGGTTACTGGAACTTCTGGACGTGATTCAATCCTATTTAATGCTTTAACCCATTGCTCTCCAGAAAGCTCTTTAAATTTTGTCCTATTAAATTCTCTGCTTTTGTCAATTGAATTTAAGCAAAAACTACAATTAAGATTGCATCTCATTGTTAAAAATGCAGATATATAATTGTAACCTTGAGGGATTTGTATTGGGTCCATCTTTTTTATTTTATTAATTCAATATCTTTACATAATCAAGTTATACACAATTGAGGTGTGGAACTTTAAGTTTTATATGTGATAGTTTTAAATTAAGGATATTAAAGATTATAAAAACTCCTTTAAAAAAACTATTGTAGGAAAGATATATATTTTAGAGAATAATGTTGAAGAAAGAATTTAAACTAATAATTAAGAAGGCAACCAGTCCATAAGCTCTTCTAAAACATCTTTAGGAAGTTGATTTTGTGGACGATCATATATTCCCATTCTAAAAGGCCCCTTGGCACCATGACAATCAGAACCTCCAGATCTTATTAGATTGTGTTCTTTAGCTAATTTATCAAATTTAGCATTTTGTTCAGGGCTGTTAAGATAACTTCTTATCTCAATTCCATGGATTTTCTTCTCAGTAAAATAATTTAACATAGCATCTGTTAAAAACCCATAATCTCCTCCAGGGTGTGCAATAAATAGTTTACAGTTCATCTCTTCAACTAATTGAAGTGCACTATCAAGGCTAAAACCTTTAAATCTTGCTGTATAAGCAGGCATACCTACAGCATATAACCATCTATTAGCAAATGCTATTGGTTTTTTTTCAATGTCTGCATCACTAACATTTGAATCCTTTGTTTTAACATAATTTTTTAAAACTTGCATATTTTTTTTATAATGAACAAAATCATGAAGTATATCTGGAGGAGCATGAAAAGAAGCACATTGTTCTTTTAGATTTACAACAGGTAATTCAAAACCAACCTTTCTTAATCCAGCTAATATTTCAGGTAAATGCCTTTTTTCCAAATCATTAAAATATATTTCTTGATATCCTTTCATAGGTTTTACATTTGGATTTTTTCCAAGAATAATTAAATCAGGAGAAGACATATCTTGTGGTGTTAAAACTTTTTCAGGAAGTTCTGCAGCAATTTCAACTCCAAAAGGTATTGGAAATATATCATATTGCTTACATGCAGCTATAAATTCAGGTAATCCTTTATGACCATGATGGTCTGTTAAAGCCATTGCAGTAACCCCCTGTTTTTTAGCTCTTTCTACAAGTTGTGTTGGGGTATCTCCCCCATCAGAGAAAGTTGAATGAGTATGAAAATCTAATAAACCAGAACCATATGTTTCTAAATCTTTTTTATTCATTCTTATTGCAAAAAAGATTTGTTTTTAAAGATGATTCTTATTGAATATATTTTATATAAGCTTCCTAATCTCTTGATATACTTTTTCAGGAGTAATCTCATTTATACAATTTTTTCTTCTTTCACAAGAACCTCTAAAACAAGGTAAACAACTTGGGATAGGATTTGGCATAATTGGTTTTCCATCACCATAAAAATGCACTTCATAAGGAGATGTTGCTCCAAATAATCCTAAAATTTTTTTCTTTAATGCTATTCCCAAATGCATTCCAAGACTATCATTGCTAACAATTAATTTACAAGAATTTATCCAATCCATATACTTAAAGAGGTCTGTTAATGTTTCTTTAGGTTGTTGGTCTTGTCTGCTTACTACTATCCCTCCATTTTTTAATATTTCAGTTAATTCATCCCAATTTTCTGCTGGCCAGGCTTTAGTTGGCCATTTAAGTCCTACAATGCTGTTTAAACCAACAGTGTATTTTTCCTCTGTTTTAGGTTGATATCCAAGAACATATTCTTCCCCTTTCCATTCTTCCCCAACTATTTCAAATAAAAGTTCTTGGGCAGTTTTTTTATTACTTCTTTTTAATTCTTGATTTGTACTCAGGCTAAGGATATCATGGGATTTATCATATGCTTCTGCTTCTCCAGTTTGACTATTAAAAGTAAATCCATATCTATTTCTTCTTGCTCTTATTTTGTCTGCAAGTGCACATATTCCAGGAATTTTTTCAAGATTTATCACAACATCAAATTCTTCTGTTTGTAATTGAGATATTGAAATAAAATCTAAAACGAGTAGACGATTAATTAAATGGTTGTGTTTAAGTAATGGAATCGCTTTTTCATCTGTGACCCAAGTTATATGATTGTCTTTATAAAGATGTAATAATGGAGTTGTTCTTAATACATCTCCAAAACTTACTACTCTTGAATTATTTCTTCTATCTAAAACCTCAGAATACCCAGTTTTTATAATTAATACTTTATTCATCATCTTTTTTATTATTTTTATTTAATTGATACCTCATTTAAAAATTTTCCGTAGTTATGATTTGTTAACTCAATCACACAAAATTATCATGTGATTGAGGATTTTTTAATCTTTGTAAATATCTGTTAATAACATCTAATCTACATGCATGTCTGCAATCTTCAATTCCTTTTTCTCTTATTCTTTGTAAAACTTGTTGTCTTTTTTCACTTTTCCAAATTTCTGAAAAACTGTTTTCATGTAAATTTCCATATGTAAATTCTGGAATATCATAAAAAAGATTGCATGGAATTATGTTTCCTTTTGCATCTATTAGAGCAAAAAATGGAAGCCCATGACATCCAGAATAATTGATTCCTTGTTCAACTCTTTGCATTGTCTGTTTTCTAAAGAAGATTTTAAAATCAGGTGAATTAAACTTTTCAAGTTCTTTTTCTAAATGCGCATAATCTTCATAATATAGTACTAAACTATTTTCACTTTTTGGATGCTGAGAATAAGGTTTTATTTGCAAATTATCTGCCCCAATATCTTTTGCTATTTGAGCAAGTTTAAGAACATCATTTAGATTATCAGGAATCATTAAAAACTGAATTCCAATCACAGTGTTTAGATTTTTTGCTTTTTTAATTTCAACAGCATTTTTTATGTTTTCTATAACTTTGTTAAAATCATTTTCTCCCCCTCTATGAACTTTATTATAAGTTTCAGAAGTTCCAGCATCAATACTAAACCTTATCCAAGATAAATGATGAAGAAATTGTTCTGCTTTTTCTTTATTAAATAATACCCCATTTGTTGTAATAGAAACATCTATTCCAGATTGTTTTGCTGTTTGAACAAATAATCCAATATCTTTATGCGCAAGAGGTTCTCCTTCTCCGGCAAACATTATAGATTTAACACCCTTTTCCCCGATTTCTTTTAAGGTATTAATCATAAGTTCTGTGTCTATATTAAATCCTTCATGTCCAAGATAATCTAAAGCACAAAAAATACATCTATGATTACATATATTTGTAGGACCTATCTCAATATATATTGGATAACAATCTCCTTTTTCTTTCCATTCAGCCACCCTTTTTGGATGCAGGATTAATTTATGCCCGTCAATTTTACTATCTACTGCCATTTTTTTATATTATTTACTGGAATCTTATTATATCTTTAAGTTATGCAAACCATCTTGAATCTCTACTCATTTTAAAGCTTTACAAATCTTTTTCTCACTCGTTATTCTTATCAAGATATGGATATTATTTAGTTACCTTTTAATATTTTAAGATTATTTTTTATTCAAATAAAATTAAGATGCATTGGAGCTTCTCCTTCTGGTACATCTATATTAGTTACCCCTTTATCTTTTAAATCCCAGAGATATTCATTTACTTTATGCTGCAAGCATAAAGTTCCACACATTGTTTTTGCATCAAAATCTTCAGAAGCAATTAAATCCATAACTTCCCAATATCTATCGCTTTCCCAAATCTCTTTAAAAGATTTTTCAGCTATATTTCCAATATGATATTTTTCATATTTATCATTAAAAAACATTCCGCAAGGAGCAACTAATCCAGAACCAGACATCTGTAAGATAAAAGGAGGTCCAAAACATCGTGAATAATTTCTTTTTCCCCCACTTAAGATTTTTGACCATTTTGCTTTAACTAAGTAATTTTCATCTGAATAAGATTCAGCTTCTTTTATTTTTTCAATTAAATCTTTATCAAAATATTTATCATAATCTATTCCTAAACTACCTTCTTCATCATCACTACAATGTTTAATAACTAAATAATCAACTCCTAGTTCTTTTCCTAATTTTGTTAAAGGAATTATTTGGTCTTTAAATTCAGACATGAGAACCATTTGTAAACCAATTGTAACATCTAAATTATTTTCTTTTTTTATTTTTACACATTCTTTAATATTTTCAATTGTTTTATCATAATCTAAATCAGAACATCCATGTATTTCTTTATATCGTTCTTTTTCTCCAGCAGAAATATTAAATCTAAGATAGGTTAAGCACTCTATTGCTTCTTTAAGCCCTTCTTTTTTAAGCAAAGACCCATTTGTTCCAAGAGCCATATCTAGTCCTTGTTTTTTCCCATAAATTATTGAATCATAAAGATGAGGAGAGCATGAACTTTCTCCATCACTTACAAAACTTACAGCTTTTACCCCTATTTCAGAAGCATCTTTTAAAAATCTTTGAATTACCTCTAAAGTCATCTTTTTTTCATCATTTGCTTGTAATTGTCCATAACAATAAGTACATCTATAATTACATCTCCTGGTTAATGCGCAATCTATTGTTATAGGAGCAATTCTTTCTCCTCTTAACCATGCATTAACTCTTTCTGTATGCCAGATTAATTTATGACTATCAAGAATTATTTTTTCTTTTTGCTCAATTTCTTTTCCATAAAGGTCCTTATACTCTATAAAAAGGGTTGGTTCTTTTATATTTTGAATAATTTTAGAATAATTAGCAAAATCTTCTTCAGTTTTTAATTCATAAACTGGAAATTTAATAATTTTTTTCAATACCTCACTAAAATCTTGAGTATGCTGCATCCCAGGATCTAAAGGTTTTTTGCCGCCTACAGGGGCTCTGATTATTATAGGAGTTTCAAATTCTCCTTTAGACATTTCTTTAATTTTATCTAAATGATTAACAATAGAGTCTAAGGCATTTAAAATAAAATCTTGTCTCTCAAAGAAAACTACTGGTTTATAGCCTTCTAAAGACATGCCAATAGCAAAACTTGTCATTAAATTTTCTGCAAGGGGCATTTCAATACATTTATCTTGAACATCTGTTAAGGTCCCATAAGCTTTTGAACCTCTTTTAATATTATATCCTATAAAGACAGTTTTATCATTTTTTGCTAATTTTTTCATTTCTTCACTAATTAATTCTTTATATTTCATTAAAAAGAAGGACCTCCAGCTTTCATTCCTGAAAAATCAACCCAATTTTCAGTTGCTACATGAGGATATTTTGGCTTGTACATATATCTTCTAACACATGATGGCCACTGAATTTGAGATTTTCCATATCTTTCACTTTTTGGAGTTTCAACAGACCGATCATTATCTTCTATAATAAATGTGCATGGCAAATCCCATCCATCAACATACCTAACTGCTTCATAAAAATGCCCTTCATCTTCTGCCCCATCTCCAATAAAACACCATACTTTATTTTCACTATTTTTCTTTTTTAAAGCATAAGCAACTCCTGCAGCAATAGAGGGAGTTCCAGCAACAATAGCAGATGTAAGAAATTTTAAATCTTTATCAAAAATATGCATACTATCTCCTCTTAAAATAAATTCTTTTAACTTTTCAAAATCTCCACCTTTTAATAAATAATGATAATGCCCCCTATGCGTAGAAAAAACATAATCTCCTTCTTTAATTTCAGAAAAGATTTTAATTAATTCTTTTTCATTTCCCCCACTAAAATGAATAGGATAAGGTATTTTTGCAGCTTCCCATAATTCAACAATCTCTTTTACAAACTCAATCATCTTAATTTCTTTTTCTTCATCTGAAAGATTTTTTAAATTTGGACTCATTTTATAAAGTTTATTGAGGGTTTGCCCTCTTGCGTGTATTTTTTCTTATCTCATTAAGTCTTTCTACACTAATGTCCATCATAGAGATAATTTTTTTTATTTTTTCTGGGCTTGAGAAATTTATCCTATCCCATTCATATGCCCTTAAGATTTTTAGATCTTCTGGACGAAATTCTTCAGTTTCTATCCATCCATCAGTCCATAAGTGTTTATCAAAACTAAAATTTTCTTTTAAATAACCTTTTTCTCTGGCAACTTCATATAATTCTGTGTTTGGTAAAGGTGTTGCAATAAATATTTTAGTATAATCTGCATCAAATTCTTCTGCAAATTTAATTGTTTTTCTAATTTCATCCCAGGTTTCTCCTGGAAATCCCATAATAAAATTTGCAGCAAAATCAATCTCATATTTTTTTAATAAATCTCGAACTTCTCTTGCATGTTCTAAATTTAAAGGTTTATGAATAATATCATGAAGTACTCTTTCAACACCTGATTCAATAGCAATATCTACATATTGACATCCACTTTTTTTCATTAAATCTATCATTTCTTCGTCTAATTTAAATGCAGCCATAGCAATAGCATTCCATTTTAGATTAAATCCTCTATCAATCATTCCCCTAAATAAATTTTTAGCTCTTTCTTTATCAACAAGAAGATTATCATCATCAAAAATAAGAGCTTTTATTCCATATTTTTCTTTTAACCAACTAATTTCCTTAAGAATATTTTCTACACTACGAAACCTTGGTTTTTTACCAGAAATTTTTCCAGCCTGGCAAAAACAACAATTATAAGGACAGCCTCTTGATGTTATTATGTTTGCATAAGGCATTTCTCTTGGGCTATCTACACTTTCTCTTTGAATTGAATTAGCATATTTTAAATAATCAACTTTATCATATGATGGAAAAGGAAGACTATCTAAATCTTCTATAAAATCTGAACGACCAAGATTTATTATTTCTCCATCTTTTTTAAAAACAAGGCCTTTAGATGGCAAATCTCCATCACTAAAAATATGATTACATAATTTTTTAAAAGTAAATTCTCCTTCACCCACTACAACATAATCAATGTTTTCATTTTTAATTATAGATTCAGGATCAAAAGTTGCAACCCCTCCTATAACTGTTTTTATTTCAGAATTTATTGATTTAACTATTTCTGCAGCAATTAAACCAGAATCTAAATATTCATTTGTAAGAACTGAAATTCCAACTATATCTGGTTTATATTCTTCTATAATCTTTACAAAATCTTCTTTAGATATATCATCAATATTAGTATCTACTATTTTAGTTTCATAATCTTGTTCTATCATTGCAGAAAGTAAACAAAGATTATAAGGATGAAGGTTCCATATGGTTTTATTTTCAAACCCTTTTTTCCACCTACAATTAGGATACATTAATATCACTTTTTTCATAGATTAAGTTTGTTTAAACCCTTTAAAAGATTTATTGTTGTGAAATCTATATCTAGGATCTAGATAATTTTAACACTTTTATTTTTTGCTTTTAGTTTTAGGAAGGACTAAATATTCTTTTGTTGCCCCAATAGTTTGGATTAATAAAATAAGTACTCCTGCAAAAGGAGAAAGAATTAATCCAGGAATCCATTTTGTTTGAGGATATGCTTTAATGCACTTAAATAAAGCTACAAAAAAGAAAGGCAAAAAATAAAGAAAACTTATTATAGGATGAATAAATAAACCCATTATAAATCCTAGTATAAGTAAAATACGAATTTCAAAATCAAATAAACCCAGTCTTGAAAAAAGACCATCTTTTCTTTTACGTGCTCCATGAGATCTTCCATACTCATATTCTTTTCTAAGTATTTTTAATAAACTATCATCTTTATTATAATGTTTATGGATTAGGCTATCTTCAATACACCCTGTTTTATACCCGGCTTTTATAACCTTAGAATAAAAATCTCCATCTTCTCCACCACGCTTAAAATTTTTTGAATCAAATAATCCTAATTTATTAAATACCTCTCTTTTATAACAACTATGTAAATTACGTGATGGTTTAAGCATATGCCTAAATGTAAAAAGTTTGTTTAAGAAACTATAATTTTTCCATTCTTCTATAGGCAATCTAACAACAGAACCAATAGTTCCTAGTTTTTTATCAGAATAAAGTTTTTCTACAATATGTCTAATCCATTGATTACTTTCAAAAAAATAATCATGACAAGTAAATAATATTGTATTAGTTTTTGAAGCCTTGATTCCTGCATTTAAACTTCCTGCCATACCAAGATTTTTTACATTATTTACAATTTTAATTTTACGTTGTTTTTCTAATTTAAGTATAGAATCAGGAATTTTTAATTTTGGATTGTCATTTACAACAATTATTTCTTTATTAGGATAATCTTGTTCAAGAGCATTTCTAATTGCTGGTTCAGTTTTATCTATCTCAAAAGTAAGCATAACCAATGAAACAGGAATTTCCTTTTTTTTCATGATTAGTTAGTAAATATAATGGTTTAAAAATTTATCTTAGGAGCAATATATGTTTTTCGTTTATACATCTCAATCCCTTATACAAAACAGATTTGTTCCACTTTTGCCCCATCTTTTTAATAAATCATGAATATCTTTATCATTATTTATTGGTATTTTATCTTTATCAAAAGAACCTTTATCTGGTATCTCATATAATTTAAATCCTTTAGAAATAAATTCTTTTAAATATTTTTTAGGGTCTTTTCCATAGTTTTTAAGTGCACCAGGAGTAAATTCTAATATCATTTTTAAAGATTTATTGTTTTTAAAAATATTATTCATTCCCTTAATTACTTCACTTTCTGAACCTTCAACATCTATTTTAACAAAATCAATTTTTTTAATTTTTTTATTCTTTAAAAAATCATCTAATTTAATTGACTCTATATCGATTGATTTTCTGTTAAGTTTAACACCTAAATTACTTATATCATCTATTTTATGTCCTGTCCCATTAGTTTCATTTAAATATAATTTAATCGATTTATTATCTTTTGAAACTGCTTTATTTACTAAAGTTACATTATTATATTCATTAATTTTAATATTCTTTTCAAGTAATTGAAAATTAATCGGGCCTGGTTCAAAAGCAAAAACCCTGCCATTTTTACCAACAAGTTTTGCAAGAATCAAAGTATCATACCCTATATTGGCTCCAACATCTAAAACAACATCTCCTTTTTTAATATATTTTTTATAAATCTCTTTTTCATTTGTCTCATGATTACCATATATTGATAGCCTTAAAGAATCTGAGGGGTCTAAAAACATTTTATGTCCTTTAATTATTATTAAATTAGGCGTCACATATTTTAAAAAAGTTGCATTAATTTTTCTAACAAAATAAAAATTCCCAAAACCATATTTACTAAATCTATCCCTAACTATTTTATAAGACTTTATTAAGCTTTTTTTAAAAAAATTTTCTCCATTCATTTTATATTTTATTTTAAATATCTCTATAAATCTTAAGTTTTATTATCTGATAAGTTTAAGCTCCTCATTGAATATCTTTCCTATACTTATAAGATATTAGTTTATTCACCTTCTAATTTTCAAAAAACTCTTTAATTACCTTAACAACTTCCTGAATTTCTTCATTTTCTAATTCAGGAAAAATAGGTAATGAAAGAATTTCACTTGCATATTGCTCAGCTTTTGGAAAATCTCCTTCTTTATATCCTAAATATTCATAAGCAGGTTGTAAATGGATTGGTATTGGGTAATGGATCACACTTCCAATTCCTTTATTTTTCAAAAAATTTTGTAATTCATCTCTTTTATCTGTTTTTATAACATACAAATGATAAACATGTTTGTTATTTTTGTTTTCTATAGGGATTTTAAAATTATTTTTTAATAAAATATCATATATAAAAGCAATTTTTCTTCTTTCATTATTCCACATATCAAGATATTTTAATTTAACACTTAATATTGCTGCTTGAATATCATCTAATCTGCTATTATATCCATGAAGTTTAGCACTATTTCTTTCTGATTTTCCATAATCTCTTAACATTCTTAATTTTTTTGCTAAGTCTTCATTATCTGTCACAATCATTCCTGCATCTCCAAAAGCACCTAAGTTTTTACTTGGATAAAAACTAAAACATCCAGTTTCTCCAATAGGAGATTTTTTTTCTTTATATTCTGCTCCATGAGATTGTGCACAATCTTCTATAACATGAAGATTATATTTTTCAGCTATTTTTAATATAGGTTCCATATCACAAACTTGACCATATAAATGCACAGGCATAATTGCTTTTGTTTTTTCAGTTATAGCTGCCTCTATTTTATTAACATCTATTAAATAATCTTCACCAACATCTACAAAAACAGGCTTTGCCCCAGAACTAACAATAGCCGAAATTGTTGGAATAGCTGTATTTGGAACACTTATCACCTCATCACCTTGCTTGATTCCGTACGCTTTTAATGCTAATAATAAAGCATCTGTCCCATTTCCAACACCAACCCCATATTTCTTGCCACAATACTCTGCAAATTCTTTTTCAAATGATTTTAATGTTTCTCCTAAAATAAACCACCCTCCTTGCAAAACATCAGATATAGCTTTATCAATATTAGATTTTATTAAACTATAATGTTTTTTTAAATTTCCAAAAGGAATCATTTTAATCCCCAGTATTTTTCTTTATTTTGATTGTAAAATCTTATGGTTTTTCTTAATCCTTCATCTAAATTAATTAAAGGCTTCCAACCAGTGTCCCTATTAAATTTTGTAAAGTCCATTTTAATATTTCCCACTTCTATTTTTTTCATTTCTTCAGGATAAGGCATCATTATTAATTTGCCAGACTCTCCAAGTTCTTCATGACAAATTTCAGTTATCTTTTTTGCAACATCTTTTACTGAGATTATATTCCCACATAACTCTTTTAGTTCATATCCATCATTTAAACAACTTCCTAGATTGTAAACCTCATTATTTGTTTTATTAGAAGCCATAGCCATTAATAAAGCTCTAACAACATCATCAACATAATTAAAATCTCTTAATTGACTTCCAGGTTCATAAACTGAAATTTCTTTATTATCCATAGCTAACCTTATAAACCAATTTAAAAATCCTTGTTTAGGTGAAATCATTTGATGTTTTGGACCATAAGTATTAGTCATTCTCAAAGAACAGACACTTATATTTTCAAATTTTTCACCATAAAATAAACAACTTTGTTCTCCTGAATTTTTACTTATTCCATTAGGGTCTGCAGGTTTTAAAGTAGATAAATTCTCAGTAATAGGCATTATTTTTATATCTTTTCCATATTGTCCTCTGGTTCCTGCATAAATTATTTTAACTTTATTCTTATTTATTTTACAAGGTTCTAATATATTGTATTGTGCCCATGCATTTATTTCTGCATCTTTTTTTGGATCTTTTAAACTTTCTGTATGACTTAATAATCCTGCTAAATTAAATATAAAATCAGGTTTTAATGATCTTATAATAGCATCCATTGTTTTAGTCTGTCTTATATCTACATTAAAAATATCAATTTCCTCTTTAATTTTATCTAAATTATGCTCATTTCCTCCACATTCTGGAATAAGAGAATCTACAACAACTATTCTTTGAGGATTTAGTTGAATTAATTTATGAGCTAAATTACTTCCTATAAAACCCAAACCCCCAGTAATAAGAATCTTTTTATTTTCAAACTCTTTTTCATACTCTTCCATATTTTTGACTATCTTTTTAATTTAAAAGCTTTTATGTAGTTAAAATATGTATTAAATTCCACATCACTTAATTATTTTATGTTTTTTAAAATCAACATGCAAAATCTTTTTTTTAAAAGGTTGGGGAATAGGTTGATTTTTAGGATAAGCATAGGTTGGGTCATATGCATGTGTGATATCTTTTTTTTCTATAAAATATTTATTTAAATAAGATTCATCTAAAATTCTTGAACGAATATTCTTTGATAAGTCAATATCTACTCTTTTTTCTAATTCTTTTAATAGTTTAAGAAAAGGTTTAGATTGACCTCCCCAAAGACAAGCTTGATAATAAATAGAAGAATTATCTTCAGGTCGAACATAAGCTAATGATTTAGGATTATTATCAAAAGTTCCTTTTCTAGCTAAAAAATTTGGATGTCTGACCCCAAATAATTGTTTATCATGGCAAAAAAACTCTTCTTCTTTAACCACCCTATTGACAATCATATCTGCATCAAACCAGATTATATGGTCATATTTTTTTAATTTATCAGCTGCTTTATTTATTGATTTAAATGTATAAAGCATAGGCAAAGGATATTTTCTATGTTTAATAGGAACAACAATAACATCTTTTTTTGACAAAAAAGGATAATCTACTTGGTCTGTATAAACAAAAAAATATTTTTTTATATTTGGTAAAAAATATTTTTTTATATTTTTATAATAATTTGGAAAAAGATTAACATATGTCCTGGTTCCTAAAAAAAGAATAGCAACTTTTGAAGAAGGTTGAAGTTGTTTGAAATTTTTTTTATAATTCTTTTTTAATAATCTTCTTAATGCCGCCCTATTGATAAGATACCATTTATACTCAAATATTAGATGTAAAAAAGACCCTTTCATTATCTTTCTTATTCTTTTTTTTATTCTTTTTTTTATTCTTTTTAACATATACTTTATTTTATAAGAAGCTTTTTAAACATTATTGCGTTCTTTTTACTCTAAAAAATTTTTAAAATAAGAAGTGATTATAATCATGAGAAAACTTAATTTTGGATGTGGGCCAGATATAAGAGAAGGATGGGATAATGTAGATATACAAAAAATCCAAAAATCTTCAAGAGCTTTGATTTTAATAAATTTCCTTATCCCTTAAATGCAGATTGTTATGATTATGTTTTAATGAATCAAATATTATCTTATTTAAAACCAAAAAAGTATTAAATGAGTTATATCGAATATGTAAGCAAAATGCAGTAATTATTATTGAAGTGCCCTATTATAATAGTAAAGGAGCTTTTAATGATATGGAACATTTACATTATTTTTCAGATGCGACATTTAAAGTATTTGTAGAAGGACCAAATAAAATAAAAAAATAAAAAAAGTTTGAGATAATCAAATTAGAATTAATACCCACAAGAATTGGAAAATTTATATTCAAACCACTTAGAGAAAAATTAGCTTTGTTTTTTGGTGGTTTAGTATCTCAAGTTCATGTTGAATTAAGAGTTATAAAGTGAACCAGTAAAATTCTTAGAAATATGGGGGCAATAAGGTATGATTATACATTAATAAATCTTAAATATTCTAAATTAAACTAAATAAAATGATAAAACAAAAATTAATAAAACACACTAAAAAAAATACAAAAGAAAATATGAAAATATTGCTTGTAATTCCAAGATATAATTTGAGCAATAAAACAAATTATCAGTATAATTTTCCTTTAGGATTGGGTTATATTTCTGCTGTTTTAAAAAAAGCAAAATATGATGTAGATTGCCTAAATTTAAATCATTTAAATGGAAAAACAGAAGAATTAGTTTTTCGACAATTAAATAAAAAGAAATATGATATTGTTTGTTCAGGACATACTGGAATAGGTTATGTGGTAATAGAGAAAATATTAAAAGCAGCTAAAAATCATCCTTCTAAACCAAAAACTATTGTGGGAGGAGCATTAATAACAAGCGAACCAGAATTAATGCTTAAATCATTACACCCAGATTTTGTAGTAGTTGGTGAAGGAGAAACAACAATAATCGAGTTATTAAAATGTTTAGAAAAAAAAAGAAACTTAAGCAAAATAAATGGAATAGGTTATATAAAAAATAAAAAACCTTTTTTCACAAAACCAAAAAATAAAAAACCTTTTTTCACAAAACCAAGAGAGCTTATAATGGATTTAGATTCCTTGCCTTTGCCAGATTTTGAAGGATTTGGATATGAAGAAAAATTAAAAAATCAAAGTAATTCTTATTTTCTCTATGGAGAATTTGATTATCCAAGGTCTTACCCAATACTTGCCAGCAGAGGGTGTGCTTTTCAATGCACTTTTTGTTATCATAGTATTGGAAGAAAATATAGGGAAAGGCAAATTGATTCAGTTATTAAAGAACTTGAAATAGCAATAAAAAAATATAAAATCAATGCTATTGAAATTTATGATGATTTATTTTCAGTTAATAAAGAAAGAGTATATGAGTTTTGTAAAAAAATAAAAAAACTTATTAAAAACACACCTTGGAAAATTAAATGGACTTGTCAACTAGTAGTGGCTGGAGTAGATAAAAAATTATTAAAAACATTAAAAGATGCAGGATGTACTGTTGTTGGTTTTGGTTTTGAAAGTTATAGTGAAAAAGTACTTAAAAGTATGAAAAAACCAATAACCCCTCAACAAATTGATAATGTTATAAAACTTTCAAGAGAAGTAGGTATAGGTATTCAAGGAAATTTTATTTTTGGAGATGTTGCTGAAACAAAAGAAACTGCTTATAAAACTCTTAATTATTGGAAAAAAATAACAAAAGGCATTGGTTATATTCCTTTAGATTCTTCAATTAGAATAGGATTTATTCAACCATATCCTGGAAGTGCTATTTATCACCATTGTATTAAAAAAGGAATTATTAAAGATAAATTATCTTTTATTAAAAACAAAATAGCCCATACTAATTGGATAAATATGACTGATAAAATGACAGATAATGAAATTCTGAAATTAAAAAAAGATATAGTAGATGCAAGAAGAAAATATGCTCGTTATGTTATTCCCCTCAAAATTAAAAAAACAAATAAAGATAGATACAGGGTTAAGGTTAAATGTCCTTTTTGCCATGAAAAAATTCAGTATGAAAATTGTTTAATTAAAAACAAATTTCGTTACCAATTTATGTTGCCATGTAGAAAATGCGGAATGCAGTTTTGGATTACAAGTTTTTTATACAAAATAGAAGTTTATCATTATGAAAAATTAGATTTTTTGAGAAGAAATTATTTATTAATCAGAGACAATTTGTTAAAAAAGAGAATGTGAAAACCAAAATTCTAATCTATATATTATAAAATATAATGCTTTAAAGAAGAGAAGTTTAAGTCCTAATTATGATTAGAGACACTAAGAAAGTTATATTTAATCCAAATACCCCAAGCTCTCAAGTCTTTTTTTTACTTCTAATTCTTCTTCAGGAGTATATGCATTATCTTCTTCTTTATCTTTATTATCTTCATTATTGTTTTCTTCAGTCATATTAATTAAATCTACCTCATATTTTTAAAGATATGCTTAATTAAGAAAGTTTTAAAATCTCTATATTCTTAAGTAAATTATGAAAAATAAAAAATCAAAATTTAGTACAATCTCTCTACCAACCCAATTAGTAGATAAAATAAAAGAAAAGATAAAAGGAACTGGGATGCATTCTCCTTCAGCATATGTGACCTTTATTTTAAGGCAATTATTATCTGAATCTCCAGAAACTAAAGGAGAAGGATTTTCTAAGGAAGAAGAAGAGGCAATAAGAAAGAGATTAAAAGCCCTAGGTTATTTAGACTAGTTTTACTCATAAATCTTTAAATACAGTAATTAAATTTAATTAAGTAAAATGAAAAAGAATATAATTATCATCCTTGTAGATGCTTTTAGAAGAAAAAATCTAAGTTTATATGGTTATCATAAGGAAACAGATAAAAACATAAAAGAAATTGCAAAAGAAAATCTCTGGTTTGATAATTATTTTTCAGCATCAAATTCTACTGCTCCTGCATTAAGCTCTATATTTACTGGAAAATATCCAAATAATCATGGAGTAATTCATCAACTCCCATATACTAAGCAAGAAGAAATTGATAAAGTTCAAAAAGTAAAATTCTGGTTTCCTGAATATTTGAAAAATAAAGGATATGAGACAATTTGTGTAGATTGGATTGGACTTTGGTTTAAACGAGGATTTAATTATTATGGGGAAGGAGAAAATTTTGATTTTAAAAAATCTCCAGCACCATTTGCTCCAATAAACGAAATGACAGATTTAGCTATTTCTAAAATAAAAGAAAATCAAAACACAGACAAGTCTTTTTTCTTGTTTATGCATATATGGGATACTCATTTTCCTTTTCCAAATACAAAATATGAATCAGAAAATAATGAAACAGATTTTCAAAAAACATTAGAAAATATTAAAGATGAAAGTCAGAGAGAATATTTGAAAAAGAGAATTGAAGGAAAAAAACTTTACACTATCCAAGATATGATAAATAAATATGACACTTCAATAAAAGATATAGATAATGAAATAAAAAGGATTAAAGAGGTTTTAATAGAACAAAATTTATGGGAAGACACTATATTAATAATTGTAGGAGATCATGGAACAAATTTAACAGAGCAGGGAATTTATTTTAGTTCTTCAGGATTATATGAAGATTCAATACATATTCCCTCTGTAATGCATTTTCCAGGACTTGAATCTAAAAAAATAACAGAATTTGTTCAAGACATTGATATTGTCCCAAGTATTTTAGATTATCTTCAATTAGAAACACAAGAAGAATTTGATGGAAAATCTTTTTTACCTTTAATAAAAACTAATCAGCCAATTAGGGATAAGATTTTTTCATTTGATGGGCTTTGTGAAGATATTAAAACTGTAAGAACCAAAAACAGAAAATTAATTTTAGCAAAAAATAATTTTTGTAATTTGTGTAAGGCAAGCCATCATGAGAAAATAGAAGAATATGATTTAGAAAAAGACCCTGAAGAATCTATTAATATTTATTCTGGAGATAGTTACCTTATGAAATTTTTAGAATAGATGATTCATCTATATCTAAACATAATAATCTTTAAATAGTCATTATATTTAATTAAATCTAATCAATAAAAAAATGGTAGATGAAAAATATACAAAAGCTAATAGAACTCAAAGATGTATAGATTTAATGAGTGAAGAAATTAAAAAACTTACAGAATTGCCTTTGCATAAAAAAATAAGAAAATCTCAAGAAATAATAAGAGAAACTATTGAAAGATATCCTACTACAGGGTTAGGGTTTAGTGGTGGAACAGATAGTGTTGTTTTATTGCATGTAGCTTTACCAATAATCCCTAAAGATTTACCAATAATTTTTGTTAATACTCAACATCAATTTGAAGAAACTTACAAGTATATTGATGAAATTATCAAGGGATGGGGATTAACTAATTTCCATGAAGTTAAAGCTCCTGAAAATAGATTAGAAAGTATAAAAGAAAAATTTGGATGGAAAACCCCAGATTTTACTGAAATCTGTTGTGGATATCATAAAATCGCTCCTTTAAAAAAAGCTATTGAAGATTTGAAATTATCAGCATTTATGGCAGGAATTAGAGGAGTAGAACATGAAGAAAGAGCAAAAGAAACAATTGTTTCACCAAGAGATACACATTTTAGAATTCATCCTTTATTATTTTGGACACAGGAAGATGTTTTAAATTATGTTAAAGAATTTGATATAAAATGTAATCCCCTTTATGCTAAAGGATATACTTCTTTGGGATGTACCCATTGTACTGAGATAAATGATGATCCAAATGCCCATGAAAGGGCTGGAAGAGGAATAGTAAGAGAAGAAATCATGCAAAGACTAAGAGATTTAGGATATACTTAGTTTAAATTAAACTTTCTCCATCAAAATTTTTCTTTTTTATATTAAAATATTTCAAAATTGTAGGTGCTAAATCAATAATTTTTTGGGATTTTGATTTTATATTTATATCTGTAAATAAAATTCCTTCACTATTATGAGTTGCTTTTTCTCGAGGATTATTCCATAAGCCCTTATTTGATGAAAAAGAAGCAGTGATATCATAACCTTTTTCTTTAAAATATAAATTAATATCTGGAGCAAAATTTTCACTATTTGGATATAATTCTTCTTTAGTCTTAATTATAACATCTAATTTTTCTTTTTCAAAAAATCTTTTTAATTTGTTCTTAATTTCTTGTTTAAGTTCTTTTATTTCCTCTTTCTTAACAATTCCTTTTCTTTTTTCACTACTTATGAAAATTTGTGCTGTTTTAACAGCTCGTTTAGCAATGGCTTTTGTTTGATTAAAATCTATTTGTTTAGTAATTATTGCTTCTTCAAAATTAATTTGTTTTGTAGGTATTTTTTTACCAATATTTCTTGGAATAACTCTTACTAAAAATTGTAATTGTAATTTTTCTAAAATTTTGAAAATTCTTTCCCTATTAACTCCAAGATAAGAAAGAACATTCTTTTTCTTTATATGAGTTTTAAGATATCCTTCTTTTTCTAACCAAGAATTTATATTAAAAGCTTTATTGACTTTTTCTTCACCATGATCTGATATAACCATTAAGTCAGCATTATTTTTTCCACAATAATCTTGAACCTCTCCAATAAATTTATCTATTTTTTTGTAAGCATCTTCAACTTGATTTTCTCCCCAAGCATAATGTTGAACAACATCACTTCCTCTAAATAAAACAATAAAAAAATCAAAGTTTTCTTTTAAAAATTTCCTTGCAATTATTATTCTTTTATCCAAAACTGCAAGTGCTTCATCACTTACTTCTGATTTTTCTTTTAAACCAGAAACTTCTATTTCGTATCCTATTTTATTTAATTCTTCTTTAATCTCTTTAGGATAAGTATAATTGCTTAATTTGCTTGGTGTATCAATTCCAGAAATCATAACCCCATTTATTTCCTCAACAGGATAAGTCAAAGGAAGATTAATAAAACAGCTTTTTAATCCTGCCTCATCAAGATAGTTCCATAATTTTTTACCTTTAGCTATTTTCCTATTAACAAAATTTATTTTCCAAGAATTTTCACTAACAATTGTAAAATCATAAATATTTGTTTTATCAGGTAGATTTCCTGTTGAGAAACTTGCCCAAGAAACAGCAGTTCCAGGAGGAATTGTTGATTCAAGTATTAGTTTATTCTTAAATTTGTTTAAATTAGGCAATAACCCTTTTTGGAATAAAGGATTTAAAACATTAAAGGTCCCCCCATCTATCCCAATAATGATGAGTTTCCTTATTTTATTAGCCATAAGTAAAATACCTTTGGAAAACTATATAAATGTTACTAGAACAAAAAAACAATTTATTAAGTATATCCAATATAACTTTATAAACAATCAACTTCTCAAAAAAATCATGAAAATAGCTCACATTAATATGTTTTATTTACCAACTTTTGGAGGTGTTGAGCAGGTAATGTATGAACTAGCTCAAAGACAAGTTAAACAAGGGCATGAAGTTCATGTTTTTTGTTGTGATTCTGATAAAAACAAAAGAATAAAATTAAAAAAAGAAATTATACAAGGAGTTCATATTCATAGGTTTCCTTATTGGTTTAGATTATCTTTAAGCACGTTTATTTGGCCTTCCTTACTTTGGAGATTTAAAGGAAAATTTGATATTATCCATACACATGTATCAGGACATGCTTATATTTTGTTTGCAGGAATACTCTCTAAATTAAACAAAAGTAAACATATACATACAACACATTGTTCATGGACAGGAGCAGAATTCCGCCCATTAATCTTACGCCCATTTTTATTTTTAAATAATCTAATTTTTAATAAAATATCTTTTAAATTAGTTGACAAAGTAATAGCAATAACTCCTTGGGAATTAGATATTCTTAATAAATATATTAAAAACAAAAATAAGATTAAAGTTATTCCAAATGGAACAGATAAAATTCTTTACAAAAAAGTAAAGAAAAATAATTTTAAAAAACAACACAAAATAAAAGAAAAAAAATTAGTTTTATTTTTTGGTAGATTAAATCCAACAAAAGGAGCAGAAAAATTAGCATTAGCAGCAATTAATATTTCTAAAAAAAGAAAAGATATAGCTTTTATTTGGGTTGGTCCAGATGAAGGAAAAGCACAAGAAGTAGAAAGATTAATTAAATCGCACAAAAATATGAAATATCTTGGAGCAATTAGAGGAAAAGAAAAAATAGCAGAAATGTATCAAGCAGCAGATGTTTATGTTTTACCAAGTTATAGAGAAGGGCTTCCTTTAACATTATTTGAAGCAATGGCTTCTGGTTTACCTATTGTAGCATCTCCTGTAAATGGTGTCCCATATGAGGTAAAAGAGCCTGAAAATGGATTTTTAGTAAAGTATGGAGATATAAAAAACCTTGAAAAAAACATTTTAAAAATTCTAGATAATCCAAAATTAGCAAAACAAATATCTAAAAACAATTTTAAAAAATCTAAAGATTATGCTTGGGATCTTATTTCAAAAAGATATATGGAAGAGTATGAATCCTCAATAAACAATAAAAACAATAAATGAAATATCAATATCTTATTAAACCTAGAGCTTTGGAGAAGATAAGATTAAGTTAAACAAATCATCTTCAAAACTAAATTGAGCTTATCAAATTCCAGATAAACAATATAAAATGAAAATAACTTTAATTTCTGCAGCAACATATCCTTCAGATCAAGGAATAAGGACAATTTCTGCTGTTTTAAAAAAAGCAGGACATGATGTTAAATTAGTTTTTATGAACCTAAGTGAAGATTATTCTAAGTTTTACAAAAGACAGGAATTAAGACAACTTTATCAAATTTGCAAAGATTCAGAATTAATTGGAATTAGTTCTTTTGTTTCAACTGCACCAAGAGCTATTCAGATAATAAAATATTTAGAAAAAACATGTGTAAAAATCCCAATTGTTTGGGGAGGAATTCATGCAACAATTTCACCAAAAGAATGTATTAAATATTGTAATATTGTATGTGTTGGAGAAGGAGAAGAAACAATTCTTGATTTAGTTAATGCAATAGAAAAAAATAAATCAATTAAAAAAATAAAAAATCTTTGGATTAAAAACAAAGAAACGGAAAAGATAATTAAAAACCCTGTAAGACTTTTAATAGATAATTTAGATTCTATTCCTCTTCCAGATTATGATACAAAAACACATTATATTCTTGACAATCATAGATTAAGAAGATTTAGAGAACAAGATTTAGATGGAGCAATATTTTTCTTAACAGGAAGAGGATGCCCTTATGGGTGTGATTATTGTAGTAATAGTTTATTAAATGAACTTTACAAGGGAAAAAGAAAAAAAATAGTAAGATGGCATAGTGTGGATTATATAATTAAAGGGATTTTAAAATTAAAAGAAAAATTTCCAAGTTTAAGTTATTTTGATATAAGAGATGACACTTTTTCTTTAAGACCTATTGAGCAAATAAGAGAATTCACAAAAAAATACAAAGAAAAAGTTAATCTTAGGTTTAAATGTCTTACAGATCCCCATACTGTTTCAGATGAAAAAATAAAACTTCTTGTAAATGCAGGGTGTACAGATATAATTATGGGAATTCAAGGAGAAGAAAGAGTTAATAAAGAAGTTTATCACAGGAATCAAACAAATAAAGAAGTAATTAATGCAGCAAAAATCTTAAACAAGTACAAGGACAAATTAGCTGTTATGTATGATGTCATAACTTGCAATCCTTATGAAAAACCAGAAGATATAATAAATATGATAAGATTATTGCAAAAGCTTCCAAAACCTTATTTTTTATCTGTTAATAACTTAGTTTTTTTTCATGGATCTAAACTTCATGAAAGAGCTGTAAATGAAGGCATAATAAAAACTCCAAAAGATTCAGCAGTTACTCTTAATTATTGGGACAGAGGAGCGCATATTTTATTAAAAAGAAAAAACATGTATTTAGTTTTAATTTTAAATTTAATGAGGGGAGTTGTAACAGAAAAAAGATTTGGAATAATATCAAATTCTTTGATTAACCATCTTCTTAAACCAGAAAGAATTAAAAAAAATCTAACAAACCCCTCTAATACATTATTTATTTTAAAATTCGTGAGTATTTATGATTTAATAAGAGAAAGAATATTAAAACCAACTTATAGAAGCCTTCCTTTAGATTTTAAAGTCTGGTATGATAAAGTTAGGTATAGGGTTTAAAACAATAAACCTTAAAAACCCAATATATCATTGATAAATATGAAAAAACCACAAAATATAACAAGAAGAAGTTTTATGAAAGGAACAGGACTTGTAGGAGCTACCTTAGGTATTACTTCATCTACTATTTTTGGAAAATCTTCAGAAAATTCTAGAGAAAATAAAACTAATCAAGTATGTGAATATAATAAAGATTGGGATGAAGCAATTAAAACAAATAGTTTAAAAAGAGAAATTAGTGGATTAATGGATGATGTAAATATGTATGTGAGATATTATCAAGAAAAACCAATACCATCAATACAGCTAATAGATTCTAAACAGATAATAGGGGCAAATATTCCTATAAAAAAATTATATGAGATTAAGAGACGTTTAATAGAACATGTAAATAAATATGACCCTCTTAATGAGGGGCCAGGGTCTTTACGTGTATATGGTGACTTAGATCTTGTTTAACACCCATAAACACTAACATCATTATTATTTGAAAACTTAAAAGCTTTTTTTCTTGATTTACAAGCACTACAAACTCCACAATGAACAGGAACCTCATTTTCAAAACCTTTTCCAATATAACAACTATAAGTGTTCTTTAAATCAACTCCTAACTCCAAACCTAATTCAATAACCTTTTCTTTATCTTTGTTTAAAAAAGGAGCAATAAACTTATAATCTCCTGTTTGAGTTGAAAAATTGGTTATTTTATTCATTTGTTCAAGAAATTCAGGAGTAGTATCTTTAAATTGAAGTTCTCCTTCATATTTTATTCCAAGATAAACATCATATTTTTCATTTTTAGAAATAAATTCAGATTCTGCTAATGATAATCCTATTAATAAAAACAAGGAATTCCTACAAGGAACATACCATGAAATTAATTCTTCAGAATCAATTTCATTTTTATCAGCATCTTTATTAATCAAAGAAGTACTAATTTCTCCAAGCCATTTAACATTAATAATTTTTAAATCAGCATCCAAATCTTTAGCTAATTTCTCAACACAAAATTTTTCCTCTTCTAAAGCTTTTTGATTATAATCTAAGAAAACCAACCTAATTTTTTCAATTTTTTGAACCTTCTTCAAATAATGTGCTAAAACAACACTATCTAATCCACCAGAACATAATATGATTGCATTAGCCATATTTTCTATGATTTTAAAATTTAGGTCAAGCCTTTTTTAAAGGGTTGGGAGTATAAAAAACTTTATATAATGAGCTTGTAGTATTTTTGTATGGCACAGAAAAAAGCTTCAGAAATAAAACAAGGTGATATAATTCTTGTTTATGGAGATAAAGCAGTTGTTAAAAAAATAGAGACTTCTGGAAAAGGAATTAAACAAGGAAGAGTTAAATGTAGAATAGAAGCAGAATCTCTAAAAGATAACAAGCCAGTGGTTGTTATAAGATTAGCAGAAGATATGATTGAAACAGAATGATTAACATAATTATAACCTCTTATGGAGAACCAAAAGCAACTTCAAGGGCAATTGATTGTTTTCTTAATCAAAATATTAAGCAAGAATTTAAAATAACAATAATAGACCCTTTTCTAAAAACAGAGGAATTTCTAAATAAAAAGTATAAAAAAGAGTTTAAGAAAAACAAAATAGACTTTTTCTTAGATCCAGGAGAAGGTAAAAGTTATGCTTTAAACATTTTCTTAGAAAGAATTTATTCTCAGAACAAAGATGACATTATCATCCTTACTGATGGAGATGTTTATGTTTCACAAAACACAGTAAATGAAATCATGAAAGCATTTAAAGACAAAGAAGTTGGATGTATAACTGGAAGACCTGTTTTATTAAATCCTAGAGAAAAGTTTTGGGGCTATGCTTCTCATGTAGCCTTTGATGGGATTCATAAAACAAGATTAAGATTTTCAAATCAGAAAAAGTTTTTTGAATGTTCAGGTTATTTATTTGCGATTAGAAACGGAGTTTTACAAGGATTCCCTTTAGAATCTTCTGAAGATGGTGTTATTTCTTATTTATTTCATAAGCAAGGATATAAAATAAAATATTTACCAAAAGTAGAAGTTTATGTTATAAATCCTCAAAACTGGAAAGATTTTAAAATACAAAAAATAAGAAACATAAAAGGACATGAAAGTTTGAATAAAATTGCTCCAGATATGCCAAGAACCAAATCTTTTTTCAATGAAATAAAACAAGGAGCTATTTTTGCTTTAACTTACCCAAAAAACCTTCGAGAAGTTTTTTTCACAATACCTCTTTTTTCAACAAGATTTTACATTTATTTAAGAGCTTTTTATGAGCTAAAGTTCAAAAAACAAAAATATGTAGATGGTTGGAGAAAACAAGAAACAAAGAGCACTAGGAGTTTGGATTAAGATACCCTATCCAACCTTAATAATCTTTAAGAAGCCCTAAATTATTTAAAATTATGGTGAAGATTTATATTGCAGGCCCTTTGTGTGAACAAAAAAACAGAAATTTTTTAGAGCAAATAGATAAAATCTGTAAAGATTTAGGTTTTGAAACATTTTTACCTCATAGAGATGCTGGATTATATGATGGAGATTTAAACAAAATTAAAGAAATTTCTGAAAGAGATTTAGAAGAGATAAATAAATGTGAGATTATGGTTGGAGTTTTAAATGGAATTTATGTTGGAGCAGGAACTGCTTGGGAAATGGGTTATGCACAAGCTATAGGAAAAAAAGTAATTGGATTAAAAACAGATAGAGATATTAAAGAATCTATTAGTGATATTAGTGTGATAATAGTTGGAAAAGTTCATATCATAGACTCAATTGAAAAGTTAAAAATAGAATTAGAAAAATTAAAATGATAAAATGGAATAAAAAATGCAGGTTTTTCAATGAAAAATATGCTTGTGATACATTATCTACTGAAAATTACAAGTCTTGTGAAGAATGCAAATTTGCACAAGAATACTCAAAAAAAATCTTGATTATAAAACTTGGAGAAATGGGAGATGTTTTAAGAACAACATGCATTTTACCAGCTCTAAAGAAAAAATATGGGCCAGATATTTTAGTTTATTGGATGACTAATCCAGAATCTGTTGATTTACTTAAAAATAATCCTTTAGTAGATAAAGTTCTTGCATATAACCCTGAAAATATTTTAAGGATTCAACAAGAAGAATTTGATATTTTATTTGCCCTAGAAATAGACACTCCTGCAACATTATTGGCAAATTTAGTAAAAGCAAATGAAAAGTTAGGTTATTTTTTTGATAATGGAACAACCTCATATTTTAATGAATTTGCAGAACCTTATTTAGAAACAGCTTTTTTAAATCATGTTAAGATAAAGAATAGAAAAACTTATCAGCAACTTACTATAGAAGCTTGTGAATTAGAATCTTATTATTCTAAAGAAAGACCTGTTTTTAATTTAACTAATAAAGAGATTGAGTTTTCAGAAAAATTTAAACTACAAAATAATCTTTCTGATAATGATAAAATAATTGGGATAAATATAGGTTCTTCAGATAGATGGGTTAAATTTTGGAATAATGAAAAAATAAAACAATTAATAAGAAGATTGCAAGGAAATAAGATAATTATTTTAGCAGGTCCAAATGAAATTGAAAAACAAGAAAATTTAATAAAAGAAATGAAAGAACAAGGAATTTCTTTAATGAGTAATGACCCAAATAATTCTTTAAGAGAATTTGCTTCTGTTGTAAATATTTGTGATACAATTATATGTGGAGACACAATGGCACTACATCTTGCTTCAGCATTAAATAAAAAAATAATTTCTTTGTTTTTTTCAACTCCTGATTGGGAAATAGAAGATTATGATAATCTTAAAAAATTAACTTCTCCTTTATTAGAAAAATATTTTCTTATTAATCAATATGTCCCTGAGTTAGAAGAAAGTATTTCTATTGAACAGGTTTTGGAGGCTCTTAATAAAGATGATAATTAAAATATTAGGAGTAATGGATATTTTTATTGCAATATGTTTTTGGATATTTGGTATTTTTAATATAATTTCTGACAAATTTATTTTATTTTTAGGTTTGTTCTTATTAGTAAAAGGACTTATTTTTTCAATTAAAATAAATATAACAAGTGTTTTAGATATTCTTTCAGCAGGAGTTATTATTTTAAGTACAATGATGATAATGCCAAGATTTATGGTGATTATAGTGACTCTTTTCTTAGTTCAAAAAGGAATTTTTAGTTTACTTAGTTAAACAATAATTTTTAAATAGAAAGGAATCTCATTTAAGAGATAAAAAGAATATCAATATCTTATAAGCATAGGGAGAGATGCTCAGCTGAGAAGATAAGCTTAAAGATAGGGTTACGGAAGGGATGTGCCCTTGCTAGATAATTAAACTTAAATGTTTATAGAGATAATAGAAAAAGAATAAAATAAAAAAATGGATGCACAAGAACTTTTAAAAGATGTAGGAGATGTAGAAAAAACAATAGAAAAAAGAACAGATAAAATAATTAACTGGATAAAAAAACCACACAATTTGATTTTTACATTAATCATTGCCTTTGCTCTTATAATTCGTTTATATTATTTTCTAATGACCCAAAACCAGCCTTTATGGTGGGATGGGGCAGAATATATGAGTATGGCAAGAGCCTGGGCATTAGGCTTAGAATATGAATTTCTTGTAGTAAGGCCTGCTTTTTTTCCTTTTATCATGTCATTATTTTTAAGATTAGCTTATAATGAGTTTTTACCAAGATTATTCTTGTTGATTATATCAATGGCTTCTGTTTTTGGAATATATTATTTTACAAAAGAATTGTATAACAAAAAAGCAGCTTTAGTAGCTACATTTTTAATGTCTGTTTTTTACCTTAATATTTTTTACAGTTTTAGACTTTTAGTTGAAGTGCCTTCCTTAGCATTTTATACTTTTTCTGCTTTTTTTCTTTATAAGTATATTAAAGATGGCTCAGTTAAATCATTATACTGGGCAGCAGTAATGGTTGCAATCGGAACCTTATTTAAATTACCAACAGCAACAATCTTATTTTCTCTTTTAATTTATCTTTTAATAACAGAAAGATTAAGATTTATTAAGAAAAAGGAATTATGGATAGCTGCATTAATCTTTGCATTGATTCTTTCACCATATCTTATTTGGGGTTATTTTGAGTTTGGAGGATTTGTAATAACTCAGGCAGGAGGATGGAATGCGCCTGCAGAAGGAGAATATTTTTCAAATGGATATACTAATCTTAAGGCTTATATCCATATGTTTCCAACCCTTCTTTCATGGCCTCTTTTAATATTTTTTATCTTAGGATTATTCTCCTTATATAAGATATTTATAGGGGTTGATATGTTAATTAAAGGAAAGGATTTTAAATTAAAAAAAGATTTATTTTTAATTTTATTAATAATAATACCAATTCTTGTGGTTAGTTTTTCAGTTGCTTTTAACGAAGATAGATATATCATAAATATTTTTCCAGTAGTTTTTGCTATGGCTGGGGCTTTTATAATAAGTTTATATGAGATCATAAGGAAAAAAGGCAAATTCATAGCAGTTTTGTTTTTAATAGTTCTTTTAGGCACAGTTGGGTATTTACAATTACAAGACGCAGATAATTTAATTAAATTAAAGAAAGATTCTTATTTGCAAGTAAAACAAGCAGGATTATGGATAAAAGAGAATTCTCAACCAGAAGATGTAATAGTAACAAAAAGTTGGCCACATATTCAATTTTATGGTGAAATAACAGCCCTAAGGCTTCCAAATACAAAAGAAGAATTTGAAGAATTAGTAGCATCTAATCCTAATATAACTCTTTTAATGATTTCAATATATGAACCTCATCAAGATTGGGCTTATACTTATCCTCAAGAAAATAATTTAAACCCTCTTAAGATTTATTTTGTAGATGCACAAAACTCTCAACCAAGTTTGATAATTTATAGGTTTGATAGATCAGATTATTCTAGCATAATATCTTCTGAACCCCCTTTGTTATCGGAAGAGGATCAAAATCAAAATCTTTTTTGATCTTATCATTACTGCAGATCTTATTAAATTTAAAGTTTTTAGATTTAATTGGCAAATGAATTTTAATTGTTTTCTTTCCAAGATTAAAACTTATCAAATTTACTAATTGATTTAAATTCATAATCTTACTTCCACCTAAAAAATAAACTTTATTATTAAATTTATTTTTATCAAGAATTTGTTTTATTAATAAAATCAGATCTTTAACATAAAGTGGTTGATATAGATTTTTTCCAGAACCAGGTATTGGAAAAACAGGTGTTTTTTTTACAAGTTTAACAAGAGAGTTTACTCCTGTTTTAAATCCTTCACCATATATTGCAGTAGGCCTTAAAAATACATATTTTAATTTAGAGTTTTTAATAATCTCTTCTGCTTTTAATTTAGATTTTCCATAAGGTGTATTAAATTTAATATCTAATGAACTCATAAAAATTATTTTTTTAACTTTATTTTTTTCACATGCATTAATTAGATTTCTAGTCCCCTGAATATTAACTTTTTGTATTAACTTTTTGTTTCCTTTTATTATTGCAGCTAAATGAATAACAACATCAATATTTTTTGTTGCATTAACTAGAGAAGAATAATCTCCCAAATCTCCGACTATATCGTCGGTAAATCTCTTACTCTCATTTGTCAAACAAGAAATATCATAGTTATTTTTACTTAAACAAGCTCTTAAAGCTTTTCCAACATTTCCTGTTGCTCCAGTTATTAGTATTTTTGCTTTTTTCATTTTCTATTATCTCTATGAATCTTTAAGTTTTGAAGATGACTTGTTTATCTTAAGCCTTCATAACATCTCTCCCTATGCTTATAAGATTTTAGTTTAATTATCGAACCCTCCATTTATCAATAAGATATCTTAATATATATTTAATTCTAAAATAATATCCAGTAATAGCTTTTTCTTGAAACCTTAATATCTCGCTTCTTGTGAGTTTGTCATGTTTAAAAACAGAATGAAAATTATCATAATGTTCTAAATTTGGTTCTATAATTTTATGTTTTAGTTCTTTATAAAAATCAGTTCCTGGAATAGGTGTGCAAATATTAAAATTTGCAAAACTTGTATTAAGTTTTTTAGAGTATTTTATTGTTTTTTTAATACTTTCTTTTGTATCTGTAGGCAAACCTATAATATAAAATGAAATAACTTTTATCCCTATTTTTTTACAAAATTCAATTATTTTTTCTTGATGTTTTATATTTGGAGCAATTCTTTTATGTTTTTTTAATAAATCATGGTCTAAAGATTCTATACCAACTTTTATTGCTCTTAAACCTGCTTTATACAATAATTTTAATAAATCAGAATCAAGTAAGTCTAATCTTGTTTCACAACCCCATTTTAGATTTAGTTTATTTTTTATCATAAGTTCTGCTAATTTTTCTATTCTTTTTTGATTTATTGAAAAAGTAGGGTCTCTAAAATAAAAAGCTTTTATTTTATATTTTTGTTTTAAATATTTTAATTCTTCTATTACTTTTTCAGGTTTTCTCACTCTATATGTTCCAAATACTTTATATGGGCAATAATCACAACCATAAGGACAGCCCCTGCTTGCCAATATGAAAATAAAGGGTTTTAAAGGCAAGGTTGGTGAAAAAGAATATTGTTTTACTGGAAAAATATCCCAATCAGGAAAAGGAAGAGAATCAAGGTCCATAATAGGCTTAGCTTTTATTTTTCCTTTAGGAATTTTATTTGTCTTGCAAATTTTTAAAATAGCTTGTTCAGGTTCTCCTTGTATAATAAAGTCAACTTCTTTAAATAAATCAGGTTTAACAGTTGCTAATGGACCATATATTCCAATATTTTTCATCCCCATCACCTTCATTTTTCGTATGTACTCAAGCTCTTCCTTATGTCTAATCAAACTAACATGAATTAAAACTAAATCAGAAGGCTTAGGAATTTTATTTACATAATATTTTACAGAATGCCCATATTTTTTAAAAATACCAGCAACATATGCATAAGACATTGTTGGAAAATTTTCTAAATTACTTCTCACAAAAGATAAAATTTTAGCTTTAAACGAGTTCCCGATTTGAAAACTAGTTCCAAATCCCCCATTATAATCCTTATTATCTCCGTTTTTTTTAATATCAAGTAAAGCAATGTTCATTTTATATTTATATCCTTATTTCTATATCTTAAAATCAGATTGTTTAGATCTGCATTAGTAGTGCATATCTGTATTCTTATAAACATGCTAATTTCCTTAAGTAAAGTCATATTTTTATCATCAAATTTAAGGTATTTAAATATAATCATATTTATAAAACAAAACAACCACAAAATTACATGCAAATATCTCTGATGATTCCAGCATATAATGAAGGAAACAAAATTAAAAAGACATTAAAAGAAGTACAATCTTTTGTAGAAAATGAAAAAGATGAATGGGAAGTCTTAATAATTAATGATGGTTCAACAGATAATACCTTAGAAATATTAGAAAATTATAAACCTCAATTCTTTAAAATTATTTCATATAATCAAAACAAAGGAAAGGGTTTTGCACTAAAACAAGGAGTAAAACAAGCAACAGGCGATTATATTTGTTTTATTGATTCAGATTTAGCATATTCTTTTGAAAACCTAAAAAAATTATTATCTTATTTAGATAAATATGATGTAGTAATTGGTTCAAGAAACTTACATACAGATAATCATGAAAATATAAGCACTTTAAGACGAATTTTAGGTAGGGGTTTTAATATTGTTTCTAATATCATCTTAGGACATAAAATAAAAGATACTCAGTCCGGCCTAAAAGCATTTAAGAAAAAACCAGCAAAATATTTATTTTCTAAACAAACTTTGCAAGGCTGGTCTTTTGACACTGAAATTTTGTATTTAGCTAAAAAGAAGAATTATAAAATTAAACAAGTAAAAGCGGTTGTTTTACAAAAATATGGAACAAAAGACTCAAAAATCAATTTTTTAAAAGACCCAATTAAAATGTTTTTAGATTTAATAAAAATAAGATTAAATGACATAATTGGAAAATATGAATAAGATTTTACTTAGTTTTGATGTAGAAGAGTTTGATTTACCTTTAGAATATAATTTAAAGTTTCCAAAACAACAACAATTTGAATTTAGTTATGAAGGATTAAAAAAAGTTTTAAACCTATTAGAAAAACATGAAAAACAAGCAACTTTCTTTGTTACAGCAAGTTTTGCATCAAAATATCCAAAGATAATAAAACAAATTTCAAAAACACATGAAATTGCTTCACATAGTTTACATCACCAGGTTATAGAATATGATGAACAAGAAACCAGATTATCTAAAGAAATAATAGAAAACATAATAAAAAAACCTATTCAAGGATTTAGATTTCCCAGACTTCAAAAAGTAGACTACAACTCTCTAAAAAAAATAGGCTTTAAATATAGTTCTTCAATTTCTCCAACATATATTCCTGGAAGATATAATAATTATTTTGAAAAAAGAAAAATCACCTTAAGAAACCAAGTCCTTGAAGTCCCAATTTCTACAACCCCAATCATCCGCATACCTTTTTTCTGGCTTTCTTTTAGATTTTTAGGACCAAAATTTGCAAAACCAGCAACTCTTTCATGCATGAAAAACCCAGGATTCACAAATCTTTTTTTTCATTCATGGGAATTTAATGATTTAAGTAGGTTAAAGATTCCATTTTATATTCGAAGAAATTCTGGTGGTAAAGTTCTTAGGATGTTGAGTGATTATATTAATTGGTGTAAAAAGAAAGGATATGGGTTTATGGAGTTTGGGGGGTTTTTGGGTGGGTGTTTAACGACTAATTGAAGTTTTTCCACTTCTAAAACCTATATCCCACACTTAAACCTGCCCAATTAAAACTGGGTATTTCAGAAATCAGGCCATTTTGATTATTTAAGAAAAAGTTCACATTAAAATTTCCTTTAGTTATTCCTAAATTTATTCCAGGAGTCACTTGTGACAATCCACTAAGGTTAAAGTAATCATCTATATAAGAAGTACTGATGTTTGGAGTTAAAGCAATTTCTAAATCTTTTTTCTTAAAAACAGGGATTTTTTTACTTGCTTTAGCATAAATTCTTGTTCCACTATCTGTATTTTTATTAGGAATTAAATGAGTTATATCAAGGTCTAAATCCATTATTCCTTTGTATTTTGCTCCTCCAACCAAAGCACTATCATAATCTCCAAAAGTTCCAGTAGGATAATCAAAATAATGATATCCTGCATTTACAGAAAGGTTACTGCTTATTGGGTAAGTGTACCATACACGAACATCTCTTTCATTAAATGCTTTTTCTTTAAAAGAATAATTTTGCCAAACATATCCAGATAGTCTATTATTTAAATTAAAAAGAAAGGTATCTTGCCTTACATCTCCTTTCACCCTCCCCCCATGCAATACAACCTGGTCAGAAACAAAAGCTGTTTCAACATATGGATGTTTTAATGTTTTTGCATCAATTAGTTTATTATTAGACCCACACCCAGAAAATAAAGCCACAAGTCCTACTAAACTTGTTACTATTCCTTGTTTTATTCTTGATTTTAATTTTCTTTGTGAATTTATTTCCATTTTAATCTTATCAGAACTCTTTCCCTTAGGGTAAATAAAACATAATCAATAGGTTTTTATACCTTATTCCCCCCCATGTACGTAATGTTAGAAACACTAAGAAGAATTGGGCTTACACAAGGAGAAATAAAAGTTTATTTAGCTTTGCTTGAACTTGGCTCAAGCACAACATGGAAGATCACCCAAAAGTCTAAGATTTCTGGTTCAAAAGTTTATGAGGTTTTAGATAGATTAATAGGAAAAGGGCTTGCATCATTTATTATAAAAAACAAAGTCAAACATTTCGAAGCTGCTTCTCCAGAAAGAATTCTTGATTACTTAAATAATAAAAATAAAGAGATTGAGTCTGAGAAAAATGAAATTAAAAAGATTTTGCCTGAATTATTATTAAAACAAAAACAAGCAAAACAAGCAGAGGCAAAGATATTTGTAGGTTTTGAAGGTGCAAAAACCGCATATGAAGATGCTATTCAAAATCTAAAAAAAGGAGATGAGATTCTTGGGTGGGGCCTAACAGAACAACCAGAGTCTTGGGAAATTTATTTTAATAAAAGAGAAAAAGTAAGGGATGATAAAGGAATAATTCACAAATCAATAATAAATGAAAAATATCAATCTCTTTATAAAGTAAGAAAAAAATTTAAAAATACATTTATAAGATTTTTCCCAAAAGAGCTTGAAATGCCTACTACTGTTGAGATATGGAAAAATAAGGTAGCCTTATTTGTTATAACTAAAGAAAATCCAATTACCATAGTTATAGAAAGCCCAGCAGTTGCAGATAGTTTTAGAAAATATTTTTATATTATGTGGAAAACAGCAAAGAAAAACCCCCACCCCCAATCCACTATAACCATCCTTAATAATCCTTAAAAACCCAAAATTTTATATTAAGTAATGGACATAATCTTAATAACACCACTACTTATCAGCTTTATCTTAACTG
>JAFCDA010000008.1 GCA_017609915.1 Candidatus Pacearchaeota archaeon | reverse complement strand
GCTATGGGAACAAACTGGAGTTTAACAGGAGTAGAAGGAAACAATAATAGAACTGTTTATTGTAATGATAGTGCAAATAATCTAAATTCAACAATTATTTACTTTAATATTGATACAACTTATTCTGAAATAACAATTACAAATCCTATTAATAATTCAAATCTTTCATCAGCTACATTTGATTTGAATTATACTTATGTAGAGTCAAATCCTGGATTTTGCTGGTATTCTAATAATTCAGGAGTAGCTAACTCATCAACTGTTGCTATGGGTGTAAACTGGACTGACTTAACAGGATTAGAAGGAAATAATAATAGAACCATATATTGCAATGATACTACAAATAATCTGAATTCAACAATTGTTTATTTTAATATTGATACAATTTATCCTGAAATAACAATTACAAATCCTATTAATAATTCAAATCTTTCATCAGCCACATTTGATTTAAATTACACTTATGTAGAAACTAATCCTGGATTTTGCTGGTATTCTAATAATTCAGGAGTAGCTAATTCATCAACAGTTGCTATGGGAACAAACTGGACCAATCTAACCGGAACAGAAGGAAGTAATAATAGAACAATATATTGCAATGATACTACAAACAATCTGAATTCAACAATTATTTATTTTAATATTGATAGTCAAAATCCAATTGTGAGATTAATAAGTCCAGTAGGAATTACAACTACTACTACTATTCCTTATAAGTATAATGTTACAGATAGTTCAAATATTGAAAATTGTTCTTTAATTTTAGATAATGCTCAAGTTGGTGATGTAGATACAGTGGTTTCTAATACTGGTTCAGAAGAAACTATAACTTATACAACTTCTGCAGGAACCCATATTTATTCAGTTAATTGTACAGATGAATTTAATAATGTTGGAAGTTCAGGTACAAATAATCTTATAGTTGTTGTAGAGACAACAACAGTTACTACTGGGGGAGGCGGTGGAGGAGGTACTAGTATTGTTTCTTTGGAAATAAATACTCTTTCAATAGTTTTTCTTTATGGAACTGGGCAGATAGAGATTCCTGTAATTCTTTATAATAATGGGCAAACAAGTCTTAGTGATGTTGATTTAACAGGGGCTGTTTTAGAAGATGGTGTTGAAACTGATATAAATGTGGAATTTAGTGAAAGTCATTTCACTTCTCTTGCAGTTGGAGAAGAAAAAGAAGTAACACTTACAGCAGATTTGACTGTTGAAGATTTGGACAAGGAAATTGTGATAATTGTTACTTCAGGAAGCCCAGCGTATCAAACTTCTGAAATAATAACTCTTGATTTTATTGGAGAAAATGAGTCTGAGATTAACAAAATGATATCATTTGTGGAAAATATGGTTGTTGAGAATCCAGAGTGTCTTGAATTAAGGGGGATGATTGATGAAGCAACAGCGGCATTTAAAAGAGGAGATTTTAATCGAGCTATTTTAGAATCAAATAATGCAGTAGAAGCATGTAGAGTATCTATTTCTGGACCAAGCAGAGCTATTTATCCAGCTTTAAAAGGAGAAATTGATAAGGATATTTTGTTTTATTTAGTGATAGGAATTATAGTTTCTATTGTTTTAGCTATTGGATTTAATATCTATAAAAGAATTAAATTTAGAGGAAATAAAAAGGTTTAAAATATTAAAAGAACTGCTAAAATAATAAAGAAGGAGAACTAAAAAGAGGATGATGAAAAGTAAGAATAAATTTAAGTTTGGAAATAAAAGAGGAAATAAAAAACTAAAATTAGCATCGAATAATTTAGAAAAACTCATCAAACAGAAGATAATTAATTCTCAGAAAGGAAATAAGTTTAAAACACAGAATAAAAAGATAAACAAAAATAAAAAATCTAATTTTTCTTTAAATAATAAAGAAAAGCAGATTAAGGAAAATATTCTTAATGCTAATAAATCTATTTTTAATCGTAAGAATAAATCTAAATTTGGAAATAAAAAACTAAAAGTAGCATCGAATAATTTAGAAAAACTCATCAAACAGAAGATAATTAATTTTCAGAAAGGAAATAAGTTTAAAACACAGAATAAAAAGATAAACAAAAATAAAAAATCTAATTTTTCTTTAAATAATAAAGAAAAGCAGATTAAGGAAAATATTCTTAATGTTCAAGGAAAAAATAATTTTGAAAAACAAAAGAAAAAACAAAAATTTGATATGGTTTTGAATGATATGGAAAGAAATATTAAAAAAAAGATTGTGGATTCTGAGGTAAGTAAAAGAAAATTTAAAAAAGAGAATTTAAGACAAAATATAAGTAAAGAGGATATAAGAGCTTTTTCTGAAAGAGTAATTAAAATAAAACAAGAAATAGGGAAAATAGTTGTTGGACAGGAAAGAGTTATTGAGGGATTAATTAGGGCTTTTCTTTGTAATGGACATGTGATTTTAGAAGGGGTTCCTGGAATAGCAAAAACTTTGCTGATAAAATCTTTGGGAGTAGTTAGTGGTTGTGAAGTCAAAAGAATACAGTTTACAGTAGATTTATTACCTACAGATATAATTGGACTTACAATTTACAAAGGGGGTTCTCGTTTTGAGATTGTCAAGGGGCCAATTTTTGCAAACTTTATAATTGCAGATGAAATAAATAGAGCTCCTCCTAAATCTCAATCTGCTTTGCTTGAAGCAATGCAAGAAAAACAAGTTACTATAGGTAGAGAAACCTTTGTTTTACCTAAACCTTTTTTTGTAATGGCTACAAAAAATCCCTTAGAATCCTCAGGAGTTTATGCACTTCCAGAGGCACAAGTAGATAGATTTTTATTTAAATTAATTATAACTTATCCTAAAATTGAAGAAGAGAAATTAATAATGAGGCAAAATGTAGACTTAAAGAGTTTTGAAAGTTATAATTTACAACAGATTATTTCTCCTGAAGAAATTATCAAAATGCAGTCACTTATTAAAGAAATATATCTTAGTAATAGATTGGAAAATTATATAGTTAATATAGTTGATTATACAAGAAATAAAAAAAATAAATATGTTAAATATATAGATTGGGGGGCTTCTCCAAGAGCAAGTATAGCTTTTTTTATAGCAAGTAAAGCAGAGGCATTGATTCGGGGAAGAAGTTTTGTTGTCCCAGAAGATATTAAAAAGGTAGCTTTTGATATTTTAAGACATAGATTAATTCTGGGTTATGAGGCAGAGGCAAATAATATTACTTCAGATTATATTATCGAACAGATACTCAATGAAATTCAAATTTGAAGATTTAGGAGGGAAGTAAAACTAATATCTTATGAGGCCGTCTTTTAAAAAAAGATGGTGACAAAAATTAAGCTACTCATCAACTCAGCTTAAAGATTGATTACTATAATAAGGAAAAACAAAAAATGGGAAAATTAAATGTTAATTTTGCAAAAAATATAGGTAAGTTTGAATCAGCTATGAAACACAGGTTTTTAATTAAATCTGTTTTTTATAAAAAAATGCTTATGGGAAAAGGATTAGAATTTGATGCTCCACGTAAATATACTGAAAGTGATGACGCTAGCTTAATAGATTGGAAAATTTCATTAAGGATACAGCAAGTAGTTGTAAAAAGATATTTAGAAGAAAGAGATTTGAAAGTTTTTTTTATAATTGATGTTGGAGATAATATGGTTTTAGGTTCAGGGAATTATTTAAAAAATGAAATTGCTGCAGAAATTGCAGCTTCATTGGCTCATTTAGCAATTGTTAATGGGAATAGTGTTGGATTTAGCTTATATTCTGAGAATATAAAAATAAAAAGGGAATTTTCTTCTGGAGTTAAACAATTTTATATTTTTGGAAGTAATTTAAAAGATTCAAAAAATTATGGAGGAAAATCTAATTTAGGAAAAACTCTAGAATTAATCCTTCCTTATATGAAAGAAGCAACAGTTATTTTTATAATTTCAGATTTTATAAAAATGGGAGAAGAATGTTCAGATATTTTGAGGAATTTTGCAAGTAAATATGAAACTGTTGGGATAATGGTTAGGGACCGCATAGATGAAGAACTTCCTGATTTAAAAAGAGAATTTGTTATTGAAGACACTCATACAAGTAGACAGTTATTAATAAATCCTGGTTTAATAAGGCATGAATATAGGAAACATGCTCTTGCTCAGAGAAGGAAAATTGAAGGGATTTTTAAAAAAGCTGGTGCTGATTTGTTAAATATTTATACAGATAAGGATTTTATTATTCCTTTATCTCAATTTTTAAAATTAAGGACTAAAACAGGGAGATATGTTGCTCCGAGAAGATGAATTTGAATTAAAAAAGTCTACATCTTTTAAGATAATCAAACAATATCAATATCTTAATGAATAACGAGTTAAAGAATAGAAGAGTAAAGCTGAATTATGATTAAAGATACTAAATTAAATAAAACTAGTATCTTAAACTTAAGATCTAGAGGAATAGAATAAAAAAGGTGAAATGTTAAAATGATGGTTATATTTACACGCCCAGAATACTTATTGTTGTTATTGGCTATTCCTGCACTTATTTTTTTCCATATTATTTCTTTAAAGAGTATAAAGAAAAAGTCAATCAAATTTGCTAATTTTGAGGCTATAACAAGAATTAAAGGTGTTGAAATCTTTTCAAAAAATGTAACAGTCTTATACATAAATATAATAATCATAGTATTAGTTGTTCTCTCTGTTTCAGGGGTTAGTATAACTAGAAATGTGGGTGCAAGCCAAGTATCTTTTGTTTTAGCTATAGATTCTTCTGGAAGTATGGCTGCTCAGGATATTCTTCCGAATAGATTGGAAGCTGCAAAAAAAACATCAATAGATTTTTTAAAAATGGTTCCTGAAAAAACAAAGATTGCAGTAGTTTCTTTTTCAGGCAGTACTTTTGTAGAACAAGAGTTAACAGAAGATAAGGGGTTACTTGAAAATATTATATTTAATCTTGGCATCAAAAGTATTGGAGGAACAGATATTTTGGGGGCAGTGATTGCTTCTACAAATTTATTAAGAAATGAAGAAGCTAAAACTATTATTCTTATTAGTGATGGGCAAGCTAACATAAATACACTTCAGGATATAATTGATTATAGTAATAAAAATAGGGTTAGAATTCATTGTTTAGGAATAGGAACTGAGGAAGGAGGTACAGATGAAAGCGGAGGAGTTTTTAAACTTTCAGAAAGCACATTAAGGACAATAGCAGAAAACACAGAGGGAGAATATTATAGTATACAAAATATAGAAGATTTTTATTATTCTTTAAATGATATTGTTGGTAGGACAGAAAAAAGAGCAGTTCATGATTTATCTTTAGTTCTTATGGTAATTGCGTTAATTCTTTTTATAATTAATTTTATTCTTATAAATACAAGATATAGAGTTTTGCCTTGATTTTAAATGTAAAAAATCTACCGAAGTGTACAGCTTTAAGGTGAAATGAGATACTAAGGAAACTACATATTTAATATTGGATGATATTATTTTTTAAGGGTTTTTTTTAAGTTTTAATTTTATTTGCTTTTTCTTTATTTTGGAAATCTTTTTGGGCTTAGTTTTTTTCTTTGTTTCTTTTTTAGGTTTTTGTTTTATAGGTTTTGTTTTTTTATTTTGAATTATGTTTAAGAATTCTTGTTTTAGGTTTTTTACTTCTTTTTCTGTTGTTTGTTTTTGAGAATACAAATGATAATTCATTTTATGAAAAAAGCTTGCTGGTACTGGTTTATTTTTTGCTTTTAACTCTCTGGTTATCTCTGCATAGGTTATTTCTGATTCTGATTTTAATTTTGATTTAAAATGATCCCTTATTTTTTTGTCAAGTAAAATTAAATTATGTTTAGGATCTTTTGATGAAATCTTTAATTTCATTTTTTTAGGAATGTCTTTTGTTTTTTCTTTATTTTTAGTTTTCTTTTTTTTACTAATTAGGTCAAGTATAATTAAAAATAAAATAAGTACAAATAAGATTAATAGAGCTATAACTAGTTTTATTCCTAGATAATTATACATAGAAATTATAAAATTATCACCCATTTTATTGAATAAAGGATAAGAAGTATAAAAATCTTTTTGTAAAGGTTTATTAAATATTAAAGAGTAATAAGATAGGTAGATAAAAAATGGGAAAAAGGAAAAAAGGAAAGATATTTAATGTTTTTTTTGTTTTTTTAATTTTAATTATTGTAGGCATAGTTGGTATTTCTTTTTATCTTTTTTCTCAGTTTCAAACTGGAGATCTTGTTTATAATAAAGAAATAGGGATGATTGGAGAAGTTCAAGGAATATCTTTTCCTAATAAATATTTAATTGAATGGCAAGATGGAAGTCTCACTAGGGTATCTTTATTTAATCTTCAATCATTAAGTGAATTAGATGATTTAGAAGTCACAACTATTCTTGAAGAAGAAAAGACCTCTGAAATTTATTATTATCCTGGAGAGTTAAGGGAAGAAAGTGTTGAAGAGTTAATGAATATTGGAGATATGAGTGGAGAAGAGATAATTCCTAAACTTGATGGGAAAGGAAATTTTATTTTAATGCTTGGAGAACAAGGCTGCAAACCGAATTTTGTTTGTAGTGATTGGGGAGAATGTCAAGCAATATATGGTTTAGATAGTTTAGGAATAGATAAATCAGCATCTGGTTTTCAGTATAGATATTGTAAAGATTATTCTAAATGTTTATCAGATTTTTCTGATTCAAAAAAATGCCAAACAAGAGCTCCTATAACCACAAAAATAATTCAATTAGGAGATAAGGAATACACAGAAATCTATGATGAAGAGGAAGTTTTAATTTCAAGATTAAGCAGAATTAAAGAGAAGAAATTAGACATTCAAATTTTATTTGATGAATTTAGTTATTTTCCTTATTGTTTTGATGGTATTAAAAATTATGATGAAGATGATGTAGATTGTGTTAATGAAAAGAATGGGAACTGTCCTGCATGTGAACAAAATTTTTATTCAGAAAAAGGGAAGTATTTTTTAATGATAGTGATTCTAATTATTTTGATAGTTTTATGTCTGATTTTTATAATTTGGTATTTGATTTTGGTAAGGAAAAGATAAATTTGTTTTGATTTATTATCATCTTATAAGTATAGGGAGATAGGGAATGGTTTATCTCTATAAAATATTAAGCTCTGAACTTCTGAGATTAAGCATGAAAGAACAGAAGAGCATATCTTTATTTTTAAAGATAAGATAAAAAACATCACATAATTTATTAAGAAAACTATTTAAATGTGTTTTAAGATTATTTCTTATGCTAACACCGAAACAGATTGATGAAATAAAAGAGCATCTTGAAAAAGCTCAAAATCCTTTATTTTTTTTTGATAATGATAATGATGGATTGTGTAGTTTTTTATTATTAAGAAGATTTATTAATCGAGGAAAAGGTGTTGCAGTTAAAGGTAATTGTTTAAATTTAAATGGATATAGGAGGATTGATGAGTTAAAACCAGATTATGTTTTTATTTTAGATGTCCCTGTTGTTGATAAAAAGTTTTTTGATAAACTTAAACAAGATAGTCTTCCTGTTGTTTGGATAGATCATCATAATGTTGGTAAATTTGATAATGAAGAAATTAATTATTATAATCCTTACCATAATGATAAAACAAATGAGCCGGTTTCTTATCTTTGTTATAAAATTACAAATAGAAAACAAGATGATTGGATTGCAGTTATTGGGTGCATAAGTGATTTTTATGTTCCTGATTTTTATTCTGAATTTGAAAAAAAATATCCTGAATTAGGTAAAAAAAATATTAAATCTCCTTTTGGTTTGCTTTACGATTCTGAAATTGGAAAAATTGCCAGGATTTTGGATTTTTCTTTAAAAGATAAAACAAGTAATGTTGTTAAAATGCTTAAGTTTATGATGAAAATACAAGGGCCTATGGATGTTTTAGAAGAAAATTTTAATACAAAACAAATTTTAAAACGTTATAATGAAATAAATTTAAGGTATCAGAAATTAATAGGAAAAGCAAGAGAAAATGTTGGAGAGAAGATGATTTATTTTCAATATGGTGGAGATTTGAGTTTAAGTGCTAATTTAGCTAATCAATTAGTTTATGAATTTCCTAAAAAAATTGTTGTTGTTGTTTATCTTAAGGGGAATCTTGCAAATGCTTCTATAAGGGGGAGTTTTGTAGATGTTAGAGAAATTACCTTGAAAGCTATTAAAGGTCTTGAAAGTGCAACAGGAGGAGGTCATGAGCATGCTACTGGAGCTAGAATGAATATTGATGATTTAAAAGTTTTTAAAAAGAGGTTTGAAGAGTTGGTTGAAAAGGTTTAAATTGCTGATAATAATGCTTTTATTATTATATACCCAATTATTGTAACAATTGCTATTTTTATTAAATTCAACATGTCTTTGTCTGTAAAACCTTTCTTGTTCATTTTTTAAATACTTCTCTTTTTAATTCTTTTATGTCTAATCTAATATCATTTAGCTTCTCTAAAGTTTTAAATCTTTTGTTTAAGTTTTTTAACTCTTCATCTTGTTTTTTTATATTTGTATCATATCTTGATAAGATTATAATGAGGAAAGCAAGGATAATGGTTGTTATCATAAAAAGCCTATATTCTTCTTTGATTGGAAGGGGCATTAAAAGAGTAATTAATAATCCTACAAAAAATAAAATATAAGTTATGATACTTTCTGAACTAACCATCTTTATAGTTATGTTCTTTCTTTAATAGGCATTTATACAATATAAAATAGTTTTTGAGAAATGTAATATGATTTAAACCTTTTTAAAGATCCTAACTCAAAAGATATTTAAATGATGTTTTTTTATTAAGAAATGGTAATTAAAACAATTATTATGGTTATTGCTTTGCTTGCAATGTTAGAAGGTTTATTTGCAACATTAGCTCCGAAAAAAGTAAAAGGATTTTTGAGATATTTTATAAAAAAATCTAATGGTTATTTTAGAACCTTTGGGATTATTGAATTGATTATTGCTGCTATTGTTTTTATTCTCACTTATTATTATTGGTAAATTGATTTTGCTGAATCACATTAATTCTTTTGTAACATATCCTAAAATTATTAGGATTATAATCCCTAAAAGTGTAGAAATCCAAAGACTTAATTTATAGTTGTTTGGTAAAAGATATTCATCCATTAATCCCCAAACACCTCTCCAAAAGTTTACAACAGCAAAACCTATTAATATTGCAAATATAATTTTATGTTTTGTTTTTAATTTTTTTATTTCTTTTAACATTTTAATATAAATTATTTAGGATTTAATAACTTTTTGCAATATAAACTGTATGGTTTGCTTTTTTATTGCAAACTACGCATTTTGAAAAATCTTTATTTTTTTCATTTAGTTTTGTTCCTCTAACTTCTGCACTAGTTTCTTTTTCAATAATTTCTGCACATTTTTCTCCATCTTTATCAACTGAGCAGAACCCACATCTTGCTATCTTTCCAGCGTCAACTACTTTTTTTATTTCCTCTTTTGTTTTTGTGTTTATTAAATTATTATCAAATAATCGGTCAGCTTGCTTTGTTAAATTTTTATCTATCTCTTTGGCTGTTTTTTCTATATATTTTAATAAATCCTTTCTTTTTATTGTTTCTTTTTTATCTTGATCTCTTCTAAAAATCATTAGATTATCTTCTTTTAATTCTCTATTGCCTAGTTCTATTCTTAATGGAACTCCTTTCATTTCCCAAAAATAAAATTTTTCTCCTAGTCTTTTTTCAGAGTTATCAATTTCAACAGAGATTTTGTTTTGTTTTAATTCTTTTTCTATTTTTTCTGCTTCTTTTGTTACCTTGTCCTCTTGTCCAATAGGGATTATGATTATTTGAATTGGGGCTATTTTCCATGGAAATCTAAGTCCTTTATTATCCCCATGAACTGCGATTATGCTTGCAAAAATTCTTGATATTGCAGGACCATAACAAGTTATCCAAGCATATTGTTCTTTTTCATTTTTATCCATAAATTTTACATTAAAAGCTTTTGAAAATTCTTGAGAAATTATATGTGTTGAAGGTTGCTGAACTACTTTTCCTCCAGGACTTAAAACATCTGATGCAAAGGTTCTATATGCTCCTGGAAATTTATCCCAAGAAGGCCGTTCAAAAAATAAAAAAGGCAAACCAAAAATATCATGAAGAACTTCTTTTGTGGTTTCCATGTCTTCTTGAACTTGTTTCATAGCATCTTTTTCTGTTGCATGAGCACAATGTGTTTCTATCCAATGAAATTCTCTGCTTCTTAAAAAAGGTCTTGTTGCTTTTGTTTCATATCTAAATACATTTGCTCTTTGATATGCTTTAAATGGGAGATCTTTATAACTTCTAATCCATTGAGAAAACATTTGATAAAAAACTGTTTCAGAAGTTGGTCTTAAAGCATATCTTTCTTCTAATTCTGTTTCCCCCCCATGAGTAACCCAAAAAACACTTGGAGTGAATCCTTTAATATGCTCACTTTCTTTTGTTAAATTTGATTCTGGAATAAGGGTTGGGAACCAATAAGGTTTATGGCCTTTTTTTTGTAAGATTTTTTCTAAATAATCATACATTTTTTCCATAGCTAATACAGACCAGGGCTGAAAAATAATAGTTCCTTTAACATTATTTCTTAAATCAGCTAATTCTGCTTTTTTAATTATGTCTGTATACCATTCTGAGAAATTTTTATTTTTATCTATATTAAATATTATTTTTTCTTTATCTTTTGTAAAGGATTTTGTTTGTTTTTTTGTTTTTACCTCTTTTTCTTTTTCTTGAGAAGTTATAGGGGTTATATTTCCTGTTTCAATCTTTTTATCAGCATCTTGTTCTAATTGTTTTAATTGCTCTTTAGTTATATTTGCACCCAAGTATATTCTTTGTTTTTCTACTTTTTCACCTTTTCTTATAGATTTTACTCTATAATAATATCTTTTATCATTTCTTTTTTTAATTTCAGTAAATACCATATATTTTATGCGTCTACATTATTTATAAATCTTTCTAAATGTAGACGTAAGGTATGTATTGTACGTCTACATTTGATTTGTATGTTTTAAAGATGTAGACGTACAGATGAGAGATTGAATTAATGGTAAATGTTTTAAAGGATGAATTAGATATATATTTAATGGGCCTATAGCTTAATGGATAGAGTACCGGGGTTCGGTCCCGTTGGTGGGGGTTCGACTCCTCCTAGGCCCATTTTTTGTTTTATTCTGGAATTTTAATGAAATATTATGATATGAAGATGAGAAGATTAAGCTATTCATAACTTAAAGATGTAATATGCTGAGGAGAATGTTTATAAATTTGGTTTGTTAATTATATATGAAAATGGGGTGGAATGATTTTAGTCAAAAGTATTTGAATAAGAGGTTTTGGGCAGCAGTGTTTACACTTGTTGGAACAATGATTGGTGCAGGTATTTTAGGTTTACCTTATGCTTTTTCTAAATCAGGATTTTTAATTGGTTTAGGATGGCTTTTATTTTTAGGAGGGATTTTAATTTTTGTTAAATTATGTTTAGGAGAAGTTGTTTTAAGAACAAAAGGAAATCATCAATTAGCAGGATATGCTGAAAAATATTTAGGAAAATGGGGGAAAAAGTTAATGTTTTTTGCTATGGTTTTTGGAATTTATTCTGCTTTATTAGCTTATCTTATTGGAGAAGGACAAAGTTTTTCAAGATTGTTTACAGGAGGACTTGATTATGCAATTTATTTTGGTGTTGGATTTTGGTTTATTATGACTTTTCTTTTAAAAGAAGGGATTAAGGGACTGAGAAAAATTGAAACCTGGGGAGTTTTAGTAATTATTTTTATTGTTTTATTAATGCTTGGATGGTATTTTCCACAAGTAGAAGTTAGCAATGTTTCTTATACTAATTTTTCATATGTTTTTTTGCCTTTTGGAGTTGTTTTATTTGCATTATTAGGTTTTGCTTGTATTCCTGAACTTGAAAGAGAAATTAAAGGAGATGAAAAAAAGATGTGGAAAATTATTGTTATTGGAAGTTTAATCTCTATAATTCTCTATGCTATTTTTAGTTTTATTTTTGTTGGAGTATTAGGTAAAAGTGTTACAGAAGTAGCCACCTTGAGTTTTGGAAATTTTATTACTGTTTTAGGGATTTTTACTATGCTTACTAGTTATTTTGTTTTAAGTTTTGCATTAAAAGATATGTTTTATTTTGATTTTAATAGTTCTAAGTTAAGAAATTTTCTTTTTGTTTCGATCTTTCCTTTGATTCTTTATATTTTTATAAGTATTTTTAGTCTATTAAGTTTTGTAAAGGTTTTAAGTATTGGCGGGGTTGTTGGTGGGGGGGTAACTGGAATACTGGTTTTATTAATGAATAAGAAAGCTAAAGGAAAAGGAAATCGAAAACCAGAATATAAAGTTCCTCTTCCTTGGATTATTATTGTGATATTAAGTTTGTTATTTGCTGCAGGTATCTTTTTTGAATTCTTTTTTGGGTTCTTTTGAATTCAAAAAGGGATTTGAGATAACTTTTAAGACTTAAAGTTCTGAAGAAGAGGAGAGCAGTATTATATTTTAAAAGAGATTGATGTGATTGTATTTTTATTTAGAGTAATGTAAAAAGATATAAAAATCCTTTTTCTTTGTTATAAACATGAAAAAACCAATGATAGGGCTTGAAGTACATGGGTATTTGGAAACAAAAGAGAAATTATTTTGTAATTGCAGAAATTTTCATGATATGAAGCTTATAAAACCAAATACTAATGTGTGTCCAGTATGTACTGGACAGCCAGGTTCTAAACCAATGCTTCCAAATAAATCTGCAATTGATAAACTTTTACAAATAGGATTAATGTTGGGATGTAAGGTAAATCCTGTTTTTTTATGGCAAAGAAAACATTATAATTGGCCAGATATGCCAAAGGGGTATCAAATAACAATTTCAGGAGCACATTCAATTCCTGTTGCTGAAAATGGAAAATTTCTTGGAATAAGAATTAGAGAAGTTCATTTAGAAGAAGACCCTGCTGCTTGGAATCCAGATAAAGGAACAATTGATTATAATAGGAGTGGAGCTCCTTTAGTTGAAATCGTAACAGAACCAGATTTTACATCTTCAGAGCAAGTTCAAACCTGGTTAAAACAATTGGTTTTAACTCTTTCTTATATTAAAGCATTGAATAAAGATGCAGGAATTAAATCAGATGTTAATGTAAATATAAAAGGTTTAACAGTAAGAACTGAAATAAAAAATGTTAACTCAATAACAGAGATAATTAAATCAATTAAATCAGAACTTAGAAGGCATGAAAAAGAAAAACCAATAAAACAAGAAACAAGAAGATGGAATTCAATAACAGAAAAAACTCAGTTAATGAGAACAAAAGAAGAACAAGCAGATTATAGATTTATTCCAGACCCTGATTTGCCAGCTATAAAAATTAATAAACAAAGAGTACAAGATATTAAAAATAAACTTCCAGAATCTCCTGAGGAAAAATTAGATAAGATAATTAAAAAACATAAAATAAATCCAAAAGATGCTGAGGTTCTAACTCAAAATCTTGAAATTGTTGAATTGTATGAAAAAGTAATTAAAAAAATTAACCCTAAATTTGCTTTACCTTGGATAACAACAGAATGGCTTTCTGTTTTGAATCACAATAAAAAAACAATGAAAGAAGTAGATATTAATCCTCAACATATTATAGAATTATTAAAATTATTAAAAGAAAATAAAATAACAGCATTAGCTGCAAAAAATATTTTAAGAAAATTTATTCCAAAATCTTTTAGCCCATTAAAACTTGCAAAATCTTCTGAAAAAATTTCAGATAAAGAAAAATTATTAAAAATAATCCATAAAATTTATAAGAATAATCAAAAGACAATTGCAGATTATAAAGCAGGAAATAAACAAGCACTTAATTTTTTGATTGGAAAAATTATGCAAGAAACAAATAGAAGGGCAGATTATCAGGTTGTTAGAGAGATGTTGGAGAAGGAACTGAAATGAATTACCTTAACCTTTTAAGTTGTTAGATTTTTCTCAAGCCAGTTAGCATGATCTCTATCTATTTCGATCTCATCTTTAATTTCAATTTCTGATAAGGGAGAAAAATCTCTTGCTTTTTTAAGGGCCATCTTTATTGGAGAATGTACTTTGGCACTGAAATAATCTGTTATTAACTCATTTTCTGTTATATTAACTATTAAAAGAGTTTGTCCAGATTTATCACTATAAAAGGTCCCAATCTGTAAGGGATCGTTATATTTGTCTTTAATTATGGGTTCCATCTTTCTAATATAATATTTAATAACAAGTTTTTTATATGTATTTATGTATTAGGGTGTTATGAAAACCCCACCAAAAACTCCTGAAGCAGGAGATAGAATTAAAGTAATTATGGAAGATAATTCTGAAACAGGGATTCTTTTAGATAGTCATGATAGAGGTGTTTTGCTTTTAAAATTAGATAATGGATATAATATTGGATTAAAAAAAGAACATATTTCTGAGATTAAGATTTTAAAAAGAAAAAAGAAAAAGAAAAAACAAGAAGAGTTAAAGATTAGTGGTAAAAAACCAATTATTGATTTTTATTTAACAGGAGGAACAATTAGTAGTAAGTTAGATCCTGAAACAGGAGGAGTTAAATGGTTGATTGATGCTAAAGAATTATTTTCTATGTATCCTGATATTTTTGAAATTGCAGATATAAGGCTTAAAAGTCCTTTTAATAAAGCAAGTGAAAATATGGATTCTCAAGATTGGATTAGATTAGCTAGACTTGTTGGAAAAAGTTTAAATGACCCCCATGTTAAGGGAGTGATTATTAGTCATGGAACAGATTTTTTACATTATACTTCTTCTGCCTTATCTTTTATGTTAGGGAAACTTAATAAACCAGTTGTTTTAACTTATTCTCAAAGAAGTTCTGATAGGGGCTCGAGTGACGCTCAATTAAATTTAATTTGTTCTGCTCATATGGCTCTTTCTGATGTTGCAGAAGTTATGTTAGTAGGGCATGCAAATATTAATGATAATTATTGTTATGCTCTTCGTGGTGTAAATGTTTGTAAATTACATTCTTCTAGAAGAGATACTTTTAGACCTATTAATGATTTTCCAATAGCTAGGATTTGGCAGAATGGAAAAATTGAAATGATTAATAATAATGTTAATAAAAGAACTAAAAAAAATGGGAAAATAAATGTTGATGCTGTTTTTGATGATAGGGTTGGTTTAATTAAATTTTATCCTGGACAAAATCCTAATATTCTTGATTTTTATAGGAAAAAGGGATATAGGGGGATTATTATTGAGATGTCTGGATTAGGTCATGTAATAAGTGAAGGAAAATATAATTGGATTCCCAAGTTAAAGGAAATTATTGAAAAAGGAATGTTTGTTTATGCTGCACCCCAGACTTTGTATGGTCGGCTTGATCCATATGTTTATTCTCCTGGACGTAAACTTCAAGAGATTGGTGTTGTTTATTTAGAAGAAATGCTTTCAACCACAGCTTTAATAAAATTGGGATGGATTCTTGCGCATAGAGGTTGGAGAGGTAGCATTGCTACAAAAATAAAAATGTTAGAAGATTTACATGGAGAGATAAGGAAAAAAATTAGAGTTGATAGCTTTTTATATTAAACAATTTTTCTAAATTCTATCACTTTTTTTATTTTATATAATTTTGTTTTTAATTTTTTCCTTAGATTATTTTCTATTGATTTATAGTTTAATATTTTTATTAATAAATTTCTTTTTTTAATGGATGAAATTTGAAAATACCAAAGGATTCTAGAATAAGAAAAGATTTTAGATTGGTTATAATTATTCTTGGAGGAGATGTAGAAGTTTCTTTACTTATGGAACATTTGATATTTATCTTATTAAAAAGTTCTTTTACAAAATTTAGTTCTTCTAAATCTGTACTTGCTATTTGTATCTCCCTATCTTTTTTCCCTACATAAGCTTCTCCGGCAATAAATCCTCTTAAATAGGCAGTTATTTCTTTTTTATTAGTTAAATTATTTTTTGTTTCTTTGAGTAATTCCTTGAGAAAAGCTCTGAAAATTGTGCTGCAATATTCAATTGCTAAAGAACCATATATTGGAGATTCTTTTCTTAAACTCCCTTTTAGGGTTCCAGAATAATTGAATTTTCTATAATTATTTTGTTCTACATTTGCTATTTTATTCCAGAAAATTTTTGAATTTTTTTCTAAATCCTTTTTGTTAATTTTCATTTTAAATAATATCTTTTTATTAAAGATTATTCTGAAAGATAACCTTTCTTTTTTTATTCCTAAATATTTCAAAAAACTAATGAATAAATTTATTAGTCTTGGTTCACTGTTCACGGCTTCTGTAGATGTTCTTTTTTTGAACCCTCTGCTTGAAAGAAACCTAAGGCAGAAAGATGATTTTCTTTTAGAGAAATTTTATTAGGGATTACGAAATAATGAGTTTTGTATGCATAGTTCCCATGAGATGTCTTATAAAATATACAGATTTCTTGGAGAGGAAGTGTTGCAACTGCTCGAAAAATGAGTGAGAATATTGCTGGAGAGTTTAATCAGAGATTAGGTAATGAATTCCTTAATTAATAATATATTGAATTTAGAGATTTGAAGATGAGGGGGTGCATAGCTTAAAAAATACAGTAAGATATTAATAAGAAGAAATAAAAAATTGTTTTTTCAACTAAACAATTTCTTTTCAATTTTGTTTAATTGTTTTTTTATTAATGTGATTTCTCTTTCAGCTTTTCTGTTTACTTTATAATCGTTTTCTGCTTTTAATCTATCTCTTTGTGCTGCACGGTTTTGACTCATTAAAATTACAGGAGCTTGAATAGCTGCAAGACATGACAAAACAAGATTTAGTAAAATAAAAGGATAAGGGTCCCATTCTTGAAGCCACATATATACATTTGCCATCATCCATAAACCTAAAAAAACAAAGAAGAAAAAGATAAATGTCCAACTACCTGCCCATTTAGCTAAACCATCTGCTGCTCTTTGACCAAGGGTTCTTCTATGACCATAAAAAGGAGTAAATTCACTAATTGTTTTTTTAACTCCATTTTGTATTTTTCTCACTTCTTTTTTTAGGTTTGTTTGTTTGTTTACTTCTTTTAGCATAAAATCTATAGGAAAATTTGATTTATATAAGTTTTCCTTTGAAAACTTATGTGGTTTAAGACTGTTCTGGTAATATTAAAATCTCAATATTTGATAAGCATAGAGAGATATGAAGGTGAGTCGCTTAAGAAAATAGAAGAACAAAACTTAAAGATTTATAAAAATACTAGTAAGTTTGATTAGTAAGTATTACAAATAGTTAGTGTAACTCTTAAGTAGTCATAGATAGAAAGATTTATAAAGGTAAAATCCAGGTATTTCTATGGAATTTAAAGATATTTCACTTGAAAAACCCCGGAATACCTCTGATAGCTTGGACAACATTGGAAAGGAAAAATTAGATTCACTTAAAGAGGCTATTGAAGAAATAGGGGAACTTATTATTTCTAGAAAAAAGCTTAGTAAAAAGATTTTTGAAGAAGCTGAAAAAGAGAAAAGAGATATTGATAATTTTTTGTTAGAAGTTGATGCTAAAAATAGTGTTGCTGAAGTAGATGATGTAAGAGAAAAAATTTCTCTTAGACAAAAAAGAGTTGAATTATCTGAATTACAATTAAATGAAAAAGTTAGTTCTTGGAAAGATGTTGCTTTACTTAGAAAAGAATTAAGAGAAAAACAAAGAGAATTAAATGAAAAACAAGGTAGACTAGAAATGTTTGGAAAGATTTTGGAGGAAAAATAAAATGAATTTTGAAGAACTAAAACCATTAATGGAAATTAAGAGAAATGGAATGAAATTTACAGATAAAGATTATACTTTCTCAGATTATCTTCCAAATAATTTAAAGGAATATGAACAAGATAAACCTAAGAGGATTAATGAATTAGAAAATCAATTTTTATTTGAATCAAATATTGCTCTTGAACTTGCTAATAGGTTTGTTCATGGAGAATTAAAAGGTTTGAATACTTTTGCTTTGAAAAAAGAATTAGAAATTCATAAAGGAAATAAAAAGAATAAGAATTTTGGTAAAATAGGTGTAATGTATAAATTAAATCAGGAATATGAAAGATTAACTGGAAATAGACATCCTTGTTATGACCAATATGTAAATCATATTTGGGTAGTTGCTTCTGAATTAGAGAAGGAGATAAAGAAAAGAAAAATCAACAAATTAGAAAAAAGGTTTGCAAAACAAGCTGATAAATCTGTTGCTTTATGTAATAAGATTAAGAATGGTGAAATAAAAGGTATGGATGATGAAGCTTTATTTGAATTATATGAAAATTATGAAAATAGGGTAGTAAAAATAGATGAAAAAAGAGAATATAGGACTCCAGATTATGTTAAACATTTAAATTGTTCTAATACTATTTTTGCTGATTTAGATCTTGAAATTGTTTTTAGAGATGAAGAATTAAATGGAGAATTTTAAAATGCAAAGACAAATAACAACTGAAGAAATATGTAGAAAACTTAAACCTGTTTTCGGCAAGAAAATAGATGAAATCTATTTGAAATATGTTATGGCTGAAGATAGAGAAGAAAGAGAAGAAATCGCGCATATTCTTAATGCTCTTTATGAGAAAAATCTTAGTAGATTACTTGATAATTCTGTGTTGTTAGAACCTCCAGCACAAGATATTATTGATGGGGAGTATGCTCTTGCATCAATAAGTTATGCAGGGAAAAAACTTCATGATTTTAATTTAAGAGAACAAGATTGGATTAGACACTTATGTATTTCTGGAATGAGTGGAAGTGGAAAAACAACTCTTGGTTTTCATATAATTAAAAATTTTATTGACAAAGAAAAACCTTTTTTAATATTTGACTGGAAAAAATCATTTAGACCTTTAATGACTTTAGATTCAGAATTAATGTGTTTTACAGTTGGAAATAATGATGTAAGTAATTTATTTAAATTAAATATAAATAAACCCCCTAAAGGCGTTAATCCTAAAGAATGGATTAATGTTTTATGTGATTTAGTTGGAGAAAGTTTTTTTACATCTTATGGTGTTCACAAGGTTTTGTTAGAAACATTAGATGATGCTTATAAAGAATATGGGGTTTATGAAGGAAGTGAAAACTATCCTACCTGGAACTATATTAAATGGAGATTAGAAACAAAATTAGAAAAAGCAAAAGGAAGAGAATCTGGATGGTTAGAAAGCGCATTAAGAATTGCTAGTGTATTAACTTTTGGAGATTTTGGAAATGTATTAAATTATAAGGGAAAACAAAGTATTTCTGTTGAAGATTTACTTAAGAAAAAAGTTCTTTTTGAATTAAATTCTCTTGGGAATATTGAAAAAAAGTTTTTTTGTGAGTTTATTTTAACATATATTTACAAGTTAAAAAAAAATATTTTCTTAAAAGATAAAACTAATTTTGTTAAAGAATCTGTTACAGATATGATTTATAGAGAAATGAGAGAATATGGAACTTCTTTAATTTGTTTAGATCAGCATATTTCAAAATTAAGTGATACTGTTAAAGGTAATAGTGCTTGTCATATTGCATTCCAGCAACAGTTACCACAAGATATTTGGGATATTAGTGGGATAATGCAATTAAGTGATAGAAAAGAATTTTTCTCTAAATTACAGGTAGGAACAGCTATTGTTAAATTAGCTGAAAGATATACAAATCCTTTTTTAATTGAAGTTGAAAAAGCTGATTTAAGGAAAAATATAGTTAATGATAAAGATATTAAAGAGAAAATGAAATTTATTTTTGAAAGTAAAGAAATAGAACAAGGAGAAGATGATTTTAGTAAAGCTGTTAAAGGAGAAGTTGAAGATGTAAGAGTTCCTGCTCATCCATTATATGATGGAGAAGCTCAAGAAGTTAATGAGTTAAAAACAGATTTTGAAGATAAAATGCATCCAGAAACTGAAAACAAAACTGATAATTCTAATCTTAATCAAGCTGCTCAATCAGAAATAGTAGAACTTGAAGATATAAGAGATATAAATAAAGATATAGAGAATAAAATTATTAATTTAACACCTGCACAAGAAATATTGCATGAATTTGCTGAAGATAAATTAAGTCAAGGATGGGATATTAATGAAATTCAAAGGTTTATGCAGGAAAGAAAAGAACAAGGAGAATATAGTAATGAAGATATTTCTAAAGCATTAGTCCAAGAATTAGATAATAGAGTTGTTACTTTAGAGGGAAGACAAAACAAAAAGGTTTATAAGCAGGAAAATAGTGCTTTATTTAAGAAAGAATCAGATGATGCGCAGAAGAGATTTTTAGCTTTTCTGCAGGAAAATCCAAGTCATGAATTAGGGACTGTTCAACTCTATAAACAAGTAGGATTATCAGCAAGAAAAGGAAACAAGATTAAGGATAAATTAATAGAACAAAACAAGATTAAGATTCAAGAAATCAAGTATAATAAGGGCTGGAAAAAGATTATAAAATTGGCTTAAAAACCTATATCTCTTAAGCGTAGGGAGAGATGAAGATGAGGGCTTAAAAGACTCAGATAATCAAACTCGATTGAGCTTGTAGAGATATTAAGGAAACGCAGAATAATATAAAATCACAAAATCATATTCACAAAATTTAACACAACACAAAAACAAACTACAAAAGCAAAAACAACAATAATCTAATAAAAAATAGATAAATAAAAATCAAAAATTTGATTTTAAATCTATAAAGATTATAAGAAAAAATGTAGTCAGATGTTACATGAGATTGTGCCTTGCATAATACATGTGATAAAATACCTTTATTGTTAGGAAATAACAAACTGAACTAAAGGTAAACAATAATACAATTTCTAAGAGGAATTCTGCGCGGAATGCGGAATACCTTCAATATACTTGAAATACCTTGTAAAATAAGGTAAAATTAACGCGAAATACCTTATATTATAGATGAAAGGGGAAAATTGTTATGAAAAATCAGGAAAAAGGATTTGAAAAAAGGATTTTTATTATGAAGACGCGAAATGGTTTTACATTGGTGGAGGTTCTGATTGTTGTTGTCATCTTGGTGATTTTGGCATGCATAGTGGTTCCACGAATTACAGGTCCAGGGGATTTAGGGGTTATTAACATCCTTGATCCAAATTATGTGAGAATCGAATATTCTGAGAGGGATGAAGTAATTAAAGAGTATGGAGGGGAAATTCTTTTAATTACCAAAGAAAATTTCGAGAGACTCCTTCCTCTTAATATTGAGGATTTTTACAAACTCAAAACAAATTTAGAAAAGGGCAGTGATCCTAAGTTAGGAAGATGGACTTTTGAATCAGAAGAGTATTTTGTAGGAAATAAAGAACTTAGTAAATCATATCTTCGATGGTCTGGCACTCGAAAACCAGAATAACGATTCGTAGTCAACCCCTTCTTGCTTTATTTTTGCTTGGTGGTTTGGTGAGAAGGGGCTACTGTGCACCGTTAAAAATGTTTTTGTTAATGTTTTTGAAAGGGGAAAATGTTATGGACAGTGAAAAAAATAATAATGAAAAAATAGGTTGTCAAACTTCATGGTTAGGTATTGTATTATTTTGTTTAATTATCTTCCCAATGATGGTAGTTTGTTTTATTGCCATCCCTTTAAGATTTGTTTCTCCTGGGATTGTAAAAAATGAGGTAGCAATGAATCCTTCCTTCATTAAGATGGTTTATAATGAACATACTGAAGAGTTAATCATCACAGGAAAAAACAAAAAGAGTGAGTTCAAATTACATAAGGAGGATTGGGAGCGTCTTGAATCAGCGCTAACAAAGAGGGAGAAAAAAGATTGGACAGGATGGACTTTTGAAGAAAAGAAAAGGGTTATAGGAGGAAAAGACTACGCAGAAGAATATATAATTTATACAGGTACTCGAGAACTAAAAGAAAAATAAAAACTTTTAACTGCCTTATGGGCAAAGGAGAAAGATTATGAAAAAGAGAAATGGGTTTACACTAATTGAATTCCTAGTTGTTTTGGCGCTTTTAATGATTCTTTTAGGGTTAATCATTCCTCCAATTCAGGCTGTTAGGAATAGGGTAAAGTATTCTTCTGTTTGTCAATTTATGGTCAATTGCCCTGAAAAGATTATAGAAATCAGATATTCAGCATCTGGGCTTGAATTGACTATAAAGGTTGCTGAAGATTCTTCTAAATCTTTTCCTAACTTTAGCAACATGAACTTTGTTAACCTTAGGGGGGTGTTAGAAAAAGGATTTCTAGGTGCTTGGGCTTTTGAATTAGATAAAGATTTAGTATCTATTTCTGAGCAACAACTTATTTTTATTTATTCTGATTGGATTGGCACCAGAATCCTGGAAGAACCGGAAGAATAGTCTGAGAACTTGCAACGAACTGACTTTTTGTATTGTTTTACAAAGAGTCAGCTGTTATGGGTTTTTGGAAAAAGAAAATTTTGTTTAACTTGTAAAGGATTTTTATTATGAAGACGCGAAATGGTTTTACATTGGTGGAGGTTCTGATTGTTGTTGTCATCTTGGTGATTTTGGCATGCATAGTGGTTCCACAAATTCAAGAAGGTGTAGCGCAGAATAGGTATTCAGAAGTTATTGAATATCTCAGGTCTAACTACTGCGTAAAAATGGAGTATTCTTATCGGGATGAAAAAATTTGTTTAATAAAAGAGGATGACCTGAAAAAATTCCTTGAACTTTCTGAGCAGTATTTTCTCAGTCTTGAGGATGATTTAAAAAGAGGTGAAATAGCGGATTTAGGAACTTGGACATTTGATAGGGAAAATCCTCCAGCTCCGGGTGCTCTTGTGCTTTTTGTAGAAGGAACCAGAATACAGGATCCTAACGAATAATCTAACTTTTAATTTTTTAATGGCAAGGAGATTTATTATGAAAACTCTCAAGAGATTAGTTTTAATGACACTGTTTATTTTTGTGATTGTAACATATATTGGAATCACAGATTTTGAGGTGTCAAAAGATGAGAGTGATGAAATAGTATTCTCTGCTAAAAGTAAAATTACGTTAAGGCAGTGCAAGGAGGCTGGTGAAAAAATAGGGAACTTTTTCAAGTATGTTTCTGAAAAGTGCAAGGAAGTTTATTCTACATTGTGAACAAATAAGGTTCTGTGCGTTGAATTTTGTTTTAGTGTAGACTCGGTGTGCTCCGAGAAGCAAGGAAGCGTGTTTGTGGTTAGGCCAGAAGATTTACAACATGATTTTACTCACCATTTTTGGGGTGATGACATAAAGGATTATGTTACTTACACAGGTTCAAATCCTGTCTGGTCTGTTATGGGTTGTTGGAAAGTTTTGAAAAGAATTGGAGGGTTTGTCACCTTTATAATCTCACTTAAGGGAGTGAGTTTAATATAGAAATAAGATGTGAAAAATAGTATGTCTTGATTGTGTTGATTGAGACAGAAAAGATTGTAGTTTAGTTAAAAGGAGATTTAAAATGAAGACTTTTGGTTATGTAATGTTAGGGCTTTTGATTCTGGCTGTGCTTTTATGTGCAGCTTTTGGTCTTGAGTGGGCAGGAATCAAATGGTATGGATTTTTTGGTCCGAAGCGAGAAGCTGTGCGCCGGGAAGTCTTTAAACAAACCCGTAGTTACAATGAGGGAAAACTACAGGAACTTGTCAAGGCTAAGTATGAGTATGAATCTGCAACAGATGATATTGCGAAGAAGGCTATTGCAAGTGCGATTCGGCATTCCTTTGCTGAATATGATGAGAATCTTATAGAAAGCGTTGAGTTGAAAAATTTTCTCAAAAAATGTAAGTACGGAGAAACAGACCTTAAATTTTAATAAGGCCAAGAAGCGTAAATCATATGTGAAAAAATTAATATTGTGTATTTAGTTAGTGAAAGGGTAGATTATGAATAGTGTTAAAAATATTTTGTTGATTGTTGTATTGCTTTGTATTGGTTTTTCAATCGCTGGATGTACCAGAAAAACAGATGATGCCGATGCGAAGATGCAAAAGCAAACTGCCGAATCAATGAAAGAGGCAAATGCTCAAATAGGTATGCCTGCGATTGTTAATTTTCAGGAAAAGAAACTTCTAAAGATGATCTATGAGCTTCGGGATCAAGAGAAGTTTATTTGTTATGCTTACCTATTTAATCCGTTTAAGGGAGAATTAGTTTTCATAGGCAAGTGCTACGGTTATGGTCTCCCTTATTGTGTTCAGTATTCCAATCCGGAAAGGGTAGTTTCGATAGATCATGTTGCGGGGGTTGATATGGCTGGTTATGGTCCTTTTGATAAAATGCCTCAACCGGAGCCAAATGGTTTATTTATGCCACAGACCCTCTCGGCCACTTGGTTAATTATGATTGATCCTAAGACCGGCGATGGCAGGGTGGTTTATATTGAGCCAGAGATTATTGTCTCGCCGTTTCCGTTGCATAAGACATAGACTTAACAATACGATGATTGATTCATCTTGGAATCTATTAATTCAACTTGATTTTCAACTGATGAATAAGTGTGGGGCAGTATGCAAGAGGCTTAAGCATCATCATAGGTTTATTTGTGATGTGACTCGTAGGTTCGAATCCTATCTCTATCTGCTCCATTGTTGTTTTTAAAATCTATAAAGATTGTTAAATGAAAGGAGTGTTTGAACAATGGAAAACAACGAGTGTTCCCAAGAAAATTCAGATGTATTAACTTTTTGTGAGGAAGAGGATGGAGATTCTGATGGAGGAATTTTAATATCTTTTTCTTCTCATTTCCCTGAACAAAATAAGAAGGGAAGAGAAAGGAAGTGGAATCGAAAAAAACGTCGGCGCGACTAACAATAAGTTTTGATATTCTTAACCAGGCCCTGGTTTTTTTACTTTACTCTCCTTTCCACACTAGCCAGGGCCTTGGTTTTTCATTATTATCTTATTTTACTTTTTTATATTAGTTATTTTGTTGCATTTCAAGCCCTTGCGGGAATCTCGCTTTTTCCTCTCCCTCCGCACCGCAGGGGCTTCTTTGCATCATTTTATTTTAATTTTGTGTCACTTAGACCTTGTGCAGGTGTTTCTCCTTTTTGTCTGTACTGCAGAGGTCTTTTTTTGTTGAGCCCCTGGCTTGATTCGTTTGTTTCTCTCCTTTCCTCCTCTAAAAAAGCTAGGGGCTTCTTTGCATCATTTTATTTTACTTATGTGAGTTTTGGCTCTGGGATTTTTTTACTTTCCTTTTTTGTGCGGCGTTCCAGAGCCTTTTTAAAAGCCCTTGGCTGGTTTTTCTTTTCCTCTGTGGCTGGGGGCTTTTTTTGTTATTATATTATTTATCAATATTTGATAAGCATAAGGAGAGATGTTCTACTGAGATTAAGCTTTTCATTAACTTAAATTAAAGATAATAAGATTCCAAGTGGGTTGAGTTGAGTATAAGGAGGATTGCTTTGGAGGAGGTTAGCATGGACGCTAAGTAACAGGTAGGAAATAATTGAATGTTCCTTTTCCTACCTGTTTTTATTTACTTGCAGAGGATGATGGAAATTGTGTTTAGTATTAAAGGAGTATTGCTACTGTAGTGATGCTTGGTTTGATGGTCTTTGAATAAAGGAGAACAGCTGTGGCAAAGAAAAAGAAGGTAGCGAAAAAAAAGAGACTAACAACGAAGAAACGAATGGCAAAGAAGAAGGCAGCAAAAAAGAAAAGGAAAGAAAAGAAAAAAACTTGTCGTAAAAACAAACACAAATAGAAACAAAAACATAAGTAGAAACTTATTTTAAAAGATGGTTTCGGAAAGGAGATGTCTATGAAAAAGGCATTAATTACAATTATGGTGTTGATGATTTTAATCATCACAAACAAGGTTTTTGCTGGTGACTGGAGTTATGAATTTGAATCTTTTCTGAAAGACAAATACGTTTCGCCAGATGGTTTCAGTATTCATGACGATTGGGTAATTCAAACAGGGATTACTGCACGTCATGTATCTGGATGGTACGGCAAATTCTGGCATTCAGGGTCTGCAGACAATCATTTCTTTGATATGGAAAATTCTGCAGAACTTGGTTTTGCAACAGAAACAAATTATATTATCGGAAAAGCTTTTCAGGCCGGCGGTTTGGATGTGAATTTTAGTGTTGCATTCTGGGATCTTGGGCCACAGCTTAAGTACAGTGGCGAAGATTCTATTGACCTGTTTTTTACTAATGCAAATTTCAGCAAAGCCTTTGAAATCAATCCTCGGCAAACAATGACGCCTTTTTTTAATGTTTCAAATTATACTTTGCTGAATTCGTCAAAAGGAAATGGCTGGGACTTTCGTGCTGGTGTTCTTCAGAACATTAATGTTTACGAAGGTCTTGATTGGTCTTTAGGAGGAGATTGTGGTTATGATGATGGGTATATTTTCGGAAGTCCGGGTTTTAATGGCAAGGTTAATACTAGCCTATCATGGAAGCTCCCGCTATGTTTTGGGAAAAATGCAAATTTGGTTTTTCCTGATGTAACTTACTTTTTCTCATTGCCAGATATTAAAGACCAGAAAGATGACTGGGTCTTTGGAATAGGAATCGTGATTAAGTGGAAATAACAATTAAGGAGGTAGGGTTTGATTATTATGGGATTATGTTTCTAAGCTGAAAATGTTGTGCTGTTTATTTAAAGACACCTTAATCAAACCCCCTCTTTTTTTGAAAAAAGGAAAGGGGTTGGGAGATGAAAAATAAAGGTTTTTGTATAATTGAGGTATTGATTGTTTGTGTGGTGCTTTTTTTACTTGCACTTATTTTTGGTTAGTTTCATTGTTTGAGAAAGGAGAAATTATTATGGAAAACTTAGGGAGTGGAGAAAATGTAGAATTATATGATGGGGAAGACAGAACAGGGATTTGGTGGAGAGTAATTGTTATGGGTGCGCTGATGGGAACCATACTGTTCTATGTGGTTTTTTGGTCTTTGTTCTTGATATTACAAGAAGGGCCATTTGAAGATAATGGGTCCCAGATATCTAGTTCATTACAGAAACTGAACAGATTAAATGAGTTGATGAACAAGGCAGGGATTGAACCAACAAAGAAGGTAATAGGAATTGGAATTCTCTTAGGTATAGGGATATTTATTTTAACTATTGGGCTTTCTATGATCTTTTCTAACTTTGTCTATTGCCTTTTTCGCTGGAACGTGTTAATACTCCTCTTAGTGGGGGTTTCTACTTTTTTAGTGATGTATTTTCTTTTTGTTCCTGAAGACATTAAATCCTCATTGTGTGTTTCCTTTGCTGCAACACTTGTAGTGATAACAATAAAGACTTTGATCTTTTACTTTGGTCGGTGGAGTATTGTGAGTTGGAGTTGATAAAAAATATTAATGTTTAAAAGGAGAATTATTATGAAAGAAAGAAGTATTACAAATCGAAATTTTTTGGGTGGTTTTTTAGGAGGGGTTTTAGGCATCTTGACTTGTGCATTAATTTATCCTCTCCTTTTGCCAGTTAGTTGTTTTGTTGGTGTGGTGATAGGATACTGGTATCAAGAAATCTTCAAAGCTCTTATTGATTCTTGGTACGAAACTATCCTTGTTTGGAAAAAGAGAAAGAGGGCTCTTGACTTGAAAGTGAAATCTTGCAAATTATTCTTTACTTCAAAAAGAATTTTTCTTTCAGGTATGAGAAAGAGGGTTTGGTTTCCTATTTCTTCCTTTTTTTCTAAGCGAAGAAGGGGTCTTGGAAACTTCTTGAATGTAAAAGCCAGCCCGTTTATTAATTGGCTTAGAGCTCATCCAATGAATAGAGCTATGATGTTTGCTTTAGTGTCTTTAATTGTTTATATTTTAGTGAACTTTATCTGGCTTGTTCCTTCGTTTTCCTGGCTTTGGGCAAGTATTGAAACAGGGGCTCCAGAAAGTGAAGGTTTTGTGGCTTTTTTAAGCCTAATGCTTTTTATTGTTTTACTTGGATCGTTTATTGGATCTCTTGGCCCTTGTTTATTTTATGAATGTTTGAAAGACTATTATCTTGATTTTGAAGTATATTCAAATAAAGGCATTCTTTGGTTTATGCTTTACCAATTATATAGACTTTTCTTAACAGAATTAGTCTTTGCCTTTTCACTTATTTTAATAGTCTTGTATTTTGTTAGCACAGGGGCCTTTTTCTTGACTTTTGTTTTCGTTCCAGTGGCAGTTGTTTTGCTTTTCTTAAAAGCATTATATGAAATTGCTATAAGGAGGGGCCATTTCCTCTGTTTGGGGGTTACGTTGATTACTACAAGCATTTTTGCTTGGCAAACTTATCCTTATTTTAACAATAGAGCGATTCTTTTGACTATTGCTCTTGCAACAGGTTGTTTTTCAGGGGCTTTAACAGAGGTAATAAGGAGAGCTATTGCTTGTTTGTTTAACTACGGAAAGCTTTTAGAAGTTGTGAAACCTGACGTAGACTCTGGACTAAATGTTCTTTTAGCTCCTTTTTGCAGAGGTGTTTTTATTAGGTTTCCTTCTTGGTTTTTATGGAAGAAAATTCCTTCTTTGATAGTTAGATAATTTCAGACATTCTCATAAAAAAGCTCTGTTGTTTAGGGCTTTTTTTTGGCAAAATACATGTTCTGTAATATATATTTTAGAGAATATAGGTCTATTTTATGTTATTTTTTCAATATTTACTAATTTTTTGAGTCTATACTTATAAGATATAGATATTTGCAATTTTGTTAGAGTTTTTAGTAAATATTTTAATATTAATTAATAAATATTTTTTCTATGAGCAATATTCATGACTACTATTATTAATTTATTTTCTATTATTTGATATAATATTCTGTACTTATCAAATCTTAATCTCCATAATCCATAAAGATTTCCTGAAAGACGTTTTCCCATATAAGGATTTTCTCTAAGATTTTTAATTTTGTTTAAAATATTTTTCTGCTCACTTTTTTTTAATTTTTTGAGAATCTTTTTTGCATTTATATCAAATGTAATTTCGTACATTTTATCATCCTAACTCTTTTTCTATTTCATTTAAAGGAGTTCCAAAATCTCCTGAGCTTGTTCTTTTTAATGATTCACTTAATCCTTTCATTAACTCTGGATCGGAAAGAACTTCAATTGTTGCAATAAGGCTTTCTCTGTCCGCATTAACAGGCTTGGTGTTGTTAATTAATCTATCTAATAATTCATTATAAGTTTCTCTATGATGGATTTTTAATTTATCTAAACTAGATTTTATTTCTTTGTCTATTTGTATTGTTGTAATATTCATTTTTTATTTATTGATTAACTATAGTATGCTATAGTGATGTATAGTTTATAAATATTTTGATTTTTGATTATATTGTTCCTTAATATTTTATTAATATCTTGAGTTTTGAATAAGAAGGTTTTAAGAATTGCTAAATTTGTAAGATTAAGGGTTGGAGGAATTTCATTTTCTAAAGCTTATACAGAATCTTTTGGAGAATCTTTTGAAGAGATTTTGAGAATAACAGAAGATGTTTTTGATATTAAACCAAGATATACTTGTAAAAATGAGCCAATTTTTTGTAGTGGAGTTTTAAGAGATTTTTTTGATGCAATTATAGAAAGAAGTTAAAATTATAAATGAGTTTAAATTAATAGTAGGATGGAAAAGAAGATTAAGATTAAGGCCGGATTAGAACTTCACCAACAGTTGGATAGTAGTAGAAAGCTTTTTTGCTTTTGTCCACCAATATTGAGAAAAGATTCTCCAGATGTTATAATTAATAGAAAACTTCATGCAGTAGCAGGTGAGGGGGGAGAAATAGATGTAGCGGCAAAACATGAGGCAGAAAAAGAAAAGAAGTTTATTTATCAAGGATATTCTAATACAAATTGTTTGCTTGAATATGACGAATCTCCTCCATTTAAGATAGATCAAGAAGCATTACAAATTGCCTTACATATTTCTTTATTATTAAACTGTAAGATTGTTCCTATTTCTCAGATAATGAGAAAAACAGTTATTAATGGAAGTAATACTTCTGGTTTTCAAAGGACTGTTTTAGTTGGAAGAGATGGATATATTGAAACTGAGAGTGGGAAAGTTGGAATTTCATATGTTTATTTAGAAGAAGATGCTGCGCGCGAGGTTGGTGGAAAAGAAGGCAAGAAGATTTTTAGATTAGATAGATTAGGAATTCCTTTGGTTGAAGTTGTTACTGCTCCTGATATTAAATCAGCAGAACAATGTAAAGAAGTTGCTTTACATATTGGAGATCTTTTAAGAAGTTGTAAGGTTAAAAGAGGTCTTGGAACAATAAGACAAGATATTAATATTAGTATTAAAGGACATCCAAGAGTAGAGATTAAAGGTTTTCAAGATCCTAAGACTTTTGTTAATGTTGTTGAAAAAGAAGCTGAAAGACAGAGCCGTCTTTTAAAAAAAGATGGTGACAAAATCAGTTTAGAAAAAGATAATGGTAAAAAAGAATTAAAACCAGAAGTTAGAGGAGCTAATGAAGATGGGACAACTAAATTTTTAAGACCTTTACCTGGAAGTGCAAGAATGTATCCTGAAACAGATTTACCTTTATTAAAAATAAGCAAATCAATTATTGATGAAGCTAAAAGAACATTACCTAAATTAAGAACAGAAATTAAAAAAGAATTAAGTAAAAAAGGACTTTCTGATGAAATGATTAAATTATTATTAAGAGAAGATAAATTAGAAGACTTTGAAAATTTGTTAAAGCTTTTTAATGAACCTAGGTTTATTTATCAAGTCTTGGTTGAGATACCAAAAGAAATAAGCAGTCATGAAGGAAAAGATGTTAGTGAAATTTTAAGTTTAGATATTATTGAGAGCATAGTTAATAATATTGTTTCTAAAGATATTTCTAAGGCAGATGTTAAACATGTTATGACAGAGATTGTTAAGGGTAAGTCTTTTAATGAAGCCATTAAGATTGAAAAACTTGACTTAGAAGAAATAGAATCTGAGATTGCTAAACTTATTGAGAATAAGCCTGGTTTAAGTAAAGGAGCTTATATGGGCTTGATTATGAAAGAATTTAAAGGTAAGATTACAGGTAAAGAAGTTAATGATATCCTTGAGAAATTGATGTGATTTTTAGGAGGATTTATATAGTTATATAAACTTATATAACCTATGAATTTACAAAAGGTATTGCATTATCCTAGATTAGATAGTATATTAATGGTTGAAAAGACTATTAAAAAAAAGAATGGTTTGTTAGGGAAGAAAAAGTTATGGAATAGTCTTCCTAAAAAAATGATGTATCAAACTTTTTCTCTTATTTTAGATTATTTAGTTTCTTTAGATAGGGTTTCAATAGATAATGGAAAAATTGTTCTATTGAGAGAGGATAAGATTTATAAGTCAAAAAAAAGAAGTAAAGGTATGAGAAGTCATAATTTAGGAGAAGTCAATGAAAAATTAAGTGGAAAGAAAGTTACTTTAGTTGGTTGGGTAGATACTATTAGAGAACATGGAAAAGTTATTTTTCTTGATTTAAGAGACAGATATGGAAAAGTTCAATGTGTTATTATTGGAAAAAATTCTGATTTTGAAAAAGTTAAAAAATTGAACAAAGAATCTTGTGTTTTAATTAAAGGAGAGGTTAAAGCAAGACCAAAAGGAAGTGAAAATAAAGAGCTTTCTTCTGGTAGGGTTGAAGTTTTTATTAAGGGGTTGGAGATATTAAATTCTTGTCCATTACTGCCTTTTGAAATTAATGAAGATATTTCAAATGAGGATTTAAGATTAAAGTATAGGTTTTTAGATTTGAGAAGTAATAGAATGCAAAAAAATATTATTATGAGAAGTAAAATAATGAAGGCAGTAAGGGATTTTTTTTATGAAGAAGGTTTTATTAATATTGAAACTCCAATTTTAGCTAAATCAACTCCTGAAGGAGCAAGAGATTATATTGTTCCAAGTAGGAATTTTCCTGGAAATTTTTATGCTCTTCCGCAAAGCCCTCAGTTGTTTAAACAATTATCAATGGTTGCTGGTTTTGATAAATATATTCAAATTCCAAGATGTTTTAGAGATGAAGATTTAAGAAGCGATAGACAACCTGAATTTACTCAAATTGATGTTGAGATGAGTTTTATTGAACAAGAAGATATAATTGATGTTGTTGAAAGACTTGTTAAATATGTTTTTAAAAAAGTTTTAAATCAAGATGTTAAAATACCTTTTCAAAGGATTAGTTATGATGAATCAATGAAAAAATATAAAACAGATAGGCCTGATTTAAGGAAAAAGGGCGAAAAATTTGCTTTTTGTTGGGTTGTTGATTTTCCTTTGTTTGAATATAGTAAAGAAGACAAAAGGTATAAATCAATGCATCACCCATTTACAATGCCTGCTGAAAAAAACTTTAATGAAAAATCTAAATCATTAGCTTATGATATTGTTTTAAATGGGGTTGAGATTGGTGGAGGAAGTATTAGAATTCACAATTCTAAGATTCAAGAAAAGATTTTTGATTTATTAGGAATAAGTAAAAAAGAAGCAAAAGAAAAATTTGGATTTTTACTAGATGCTTTGAATTATGGGGCTCCACCTCATGGAGGAATTGCATTTGGTTTTGATAGATTAGTTCAATTAATGTTAGGACAAGAATCAATAAGAGAGATTATAGCTTTTCCTAAAAATAAAGAAGCAAGAGATGTTATGCTTAATGCTCCTTCTAGATTATCTGATAAACAATTGAAAGAAGTTAATATTTCTTCTATTAAAAAGAAAACTAAAAAATGAAAATTCTTGCGATTGGTGACTTTCATGGAAAGTTTCCTGTGAAATTGAGAAAGAAGATTGAGAAAGAAAAAGTTGATTTGATTGTTTCTGTTGGAGATTATTGTCCTTTTACTTATAGAAAAATATGGTTTAAACATTGTTATAAAACAGATAAAGAATTATGGGAAGTTATTGGGAAAAAGAAAATGAAGGAGCTGGTTAAAAAAGATTTGAAAAAAGGAGAAGATGTTTTAAAGAAATTGAATAAAATAAAAACTCCTGTAATCTCTGTTACAGGTAATAATGATCACACTAAATGGTATGATGCTCTTGATTATAAAAAATCAAAATGGAATTGGCTTTGCCAGGATTTTTTTACACAAATAATTAAAAAATATAAAAACATAAAGATTTTTGATTATGCTTCTATAAAAATTGGTAAAATTAGGTTTATAGGAATGGCTACAAGTACTTTTCCTGGAAGAGTTAAAAGTAAAAGCTATAAGAAACTTAGAAGAAAACTGGATAAGTTATTTAAAAAATATAGGAAAGATAATATAATCTTTGTATCTCATAATGTTCCGTATAAAACAAAGTTGAGTAAGATTAATTCTAAAGAGGCCTCAAAAGAACTTCAAGGTGTGGAAAAGGGTTCAAAACTTGTTAGGAGAATTATTGAAAGATATAATCCTTTACTTAATCTTTGTGGGCATATGCATGAATATCAGGGTAAAGATAAGATAGGAAAAACATTGATTATTGATGTTGGTCCAGCTTATGAAGGAAAAGCCGTAGTTATTGATTATGATGAAAAAAAGGGGAAGGTTGGGAAAGTTAGGTTTATTAGATGATTTTTTTACTTATTTTTTCTTCTAATTCCTTAATTTTTTTATCTGATAATTCTTTATTTCCAGATTCTAAAACAGCCCAAGCAAAGCCCATATCTCTTATTAATCTATGAATTTCTACTCCTTGTTCATTTATTTTTCCATAACCCTCTACTAAAGCGTTTTTTAATTCAAGATCTTCAAAAAATCCTTGTCTATGTAATTTAATAAAGTCATAGTCTGGAGAATAAGAACTTGCAAATTCAAAATCAATTATTCCAATTATTTTATATTCATTATTTATTTTTTCAACAAAAAGGTGGCCGGTCATAAAATCTCCATGTATTAAAGTAGGTTCTCCTAAATATTTTACTTTATCTAAATTTTTGATTAAATATGAAAAAAGATTTATTATAAATTCTTTTGATACATGTTCATAAGAGACTAATCTTGCTAAATCTTCAAAATGATGTTTAAGATATTCTCTTAAAAATAAATTATATTTTGTTTTTTCTCCCATAGCTCTAAATTCAAAAGCCTCGTCTGATTCTATTTTTCCTTTAGCTTCAATTTTACCAAATTTTTCTAATTTAATAGAATGAATTTTTGATAACAAGATTCCTATTTCTTTAGTTACTTGAATTTTTTCTTGTTTTGTTAATGAATCCCAAATAGAATCTAATCTAATTCCTGAAAGCTTTTCTAATATCATGTAATCTTCTTTAAAAACATGAATTTTTGGAGCAGGAATTTGATTTTCCCTTAATTTTTCAATAATATACTTTTCTTTTTCAAGACATACATCTTCTTTTTTATTATTTGAAAATCTTACTATAACTGTTTTAGGTTCTTTGTCTATCTTTATTTCATACATGAAATGTGAATATCCTTCTGTTATTCTTTTTATTTCTAATGTGTTTGCATTAAATTCTTTTTCAATTATTTGTTTTATTTTGTCTTCCATTTTATATTAATCCTAAAAAACCTTCAAGTGATCTAATATTGTGAAAGCCTTCTAATGTTTCTCCTTGTCTATTAACATATATTCCTTGAGTTGAAAGTTTGTATTTTTCATTTATGTCGTTTGCAATAGTTACATCTTCTTTTTTGTCTCCAATAAAATAAGCTTTTTGAATTGTTTTAGGATCCATAGCTTCAATTACTTCTATTGATCCTTGTGTTTTGTTAGGGGAGTCAGGATTAATAGTAATTACTTGTTCAAAATATTTTTTTAAATCAAAATAATCTAATTTTGTGTTAGTGTATCTTGGTGTAGATTTTGATAATATACTCATTCTTACACCTTTCTTTTTTAATTTGTCTAAAACCCTGTGTGTTTCTGGGAATATTGGGGCATCTCCGTTTTTTAGTGCTTGTTCCCATGATTTTCTTTGGCTAAGGGCGTTATCAAAATTTTTATTGCTTATTTTATATTTATTTGCAAGATCATACCAATTACCCCTTATTTGTTCAGGTGTTATAGATTTACCTAATCTTTTAAAAGCATTAATAACATCTTTTATGATTTTTGTTTTTGAATCAATTAAAGTTCCATCTACGTCGAAAATTGCTACTTTTTTTTTGTATATATTTTTCATTTTCATTTGTTTTTAGTTTATTTAACCATTGTTTAGTGGTTACAAATATATAATCAAAATAGTATTTAAAGCTATGCAACCACTTTGGGGGTGGCAATAGATAAGTTTAAAAGTGAAGAATAAATATAATACTATGGAAGAATATGAAGAATTTGGATTAACAAAAAATGAAGCTAAAGTATATGAACAATTAGTTAGACTTGGAAAAATAGGTTCTGGAGATTTAAGCAGAGAAAGTGGTGTTCCATATGGTAAAATATACAATATTTTAGATTCCTTGATAAATAAGGGGCTTGCAGAAGTAATTCCTGAGAAAACTAAGAAGTTTGTTCCAACTAGCCCTAAACATTTAATAGAATTTATTGAGGAAAAACAGAAAAAATTGGAAAAAGCTAAAGAAAAGGCTAAGAAAATGAAACAATTTTATGATGTTAAAGAAAAAAATCCGATTGTTATGGAAATTGGTAGAAAAGGATTTTATAAGATTGTTAAAGAATTAAAACATGCAGAAGATTATAATTATACTATAAAATGGACTTCAGAGTATAGACCAGATTGGGCGGAGAATTTGAGAAAAAATTTGAAAAAAGGTAGGGATATTAAAACTTTAACAAGGTATGATAAAGAAACAGAAAAAGATGCTAAAGAATATTTGAAAATAAATAAGAATATAAGGAAATTTTCAAATGAAGGGGTTGCTATGTCAATTATAGATAACGAACAAGTTATGATTGCATTAATAAAATCAAATGTCACTTTAATGGTTAGGGATAAGCCTTTGGCTAAAATTATGAAACAGATGTTTTTGGATAGTTATAAAGATGCAGAAATAATCAAATAATTTTAAATATGCTTAATCCTTATATTTATTATGAAAATGAGTTGGTTTATAATTGCATTTGTTTCAATGCTGGCTTTTTCAGTGGTATTTCTCTTATATAGAAAGATAGCTGATTTAGGTGTTAGTAGTGAATTGTTGTTTTTATATTATTTTGGAATTTCCACAATAGTTTTATTTTTTTATTTATATTTTAATAAAATACCTTTAACAGTTAGTAAAAATGCTTTTGTTTTTATTTTAATAGCTGCTCTTTTAGGAGTTATTGCAAATGTATTATTAGTTAATTCAATGAAAATTGCTTTAAATCCTGGATATACTTTGGCTATTGTTGCTGTTAATACTTTGGTTGTTGTTATAGCCTCTATTTTTGTATTTAAATCTGAATTTGGTTTGATTAAGGGTATTGGAACATTTTTGGTTATTATTGGGGTCGTTTTATTAGGCTTCAAATAATTTTATATATCCTTTAAACTACTTCTAAACATGGATGAAAAGAAAATTAAAAGACAAGCTAAGCAAATTTTAGATAAATTTGCTTCTGCACTTGCTAAAGTAGATTCTGAGAAGGTTGAGATAGGTGTAGATAGAGAAGAGTTTGAAAGAAAAGAAGGTGAGGGTAAGAAATGCGATTTTGAGTTTAAAAAAAGATTTCTTAAAAATGCTCCTGAACATAATGATGATTTTATAATTACTGAAAAGGGTGGATGGAAATGA
>JAFCDA010000022.1 GCA_017609915.1 Candidatus Pacearchaeota archaeon | reverse complement strand
AAAAAAAGATAGCTATTATAAAGAAAATTGTAGGGATTATTAAGAAAAGCTTTGAGTTGTTAAAATTTTTAAGAATAGAAAAGCCTGTAAAACTAGATAGTTTATTAAAAAATAAAATAGAGGTTGCTGAAAGAAATAAGAATACTATAGCAGCTATTTTTTCTAAAGTTGAAACATTTTTGTCTAAATTTCTCCTTAATTTGTTACCTTTTATTGTTGTATAATATTGTCCAAATCCTTCATATTTTATAATCCCTTCTCTTCCAAGTACTTCTAAATCATAAGGTAATTTAGCTCTATCATTTTCATTGACGCCAGAAATTATTTCTCTTTGATGTTTAGAATGCATCTCTGGTTCAAGTCTCTAAAGAATATTTAAAGGGTGATATTTAGGAAATAAAGAAAGAATTCTAAGTTGTCTGTTATTTAATTTCATGATATTTGCTTACTATTTATTTTTAAGTTTTTGAGTCAAAATTATAATCTTTTGTTACTTTTTTTAATCTTTTTATAGCATATGCTTTAAGATGTTTAGTTTTTGCTCCATAATTATCTGGATCAATATCATTAAAAACATGTGGAAAATAATTTATCCCCTCCCTTTCTAATTTTTTAAGTTGATTTTTTATTGCTTTAGTTGCTTCTTTGTCAGAGATGTTATCTGCTGCTGCTAGTTTAAAGATAAACTCTTCTATATCTTGTGCCTTTTCTTCACTTAAAACCTCTAAGTTTTTTGATTTTTTTGAAAATAGAAATATTCCGAAAATTATAAATATAGTTCCAATGAAGATTGTGGCGCTAGGTTTGCTTTTTGTACCAATTACTGCTCCTAAAACAGAAAGATTTAATGATAAGATTATTATAATTCCTAAAAGTATTGAGAATATTCCCAAAAGCTTTTTGATATTTTTATTCATAATCCGGATAATAATACCTTCTTTTTAAAAGTTTTTGTTAGGATTGTTCTTTTGGTTCTTCTGTCTTTTCAGCTGGTTTTTCTTTAGCAGACTTTTTTTATTGAATTTACAAAAGATTTATAAAGCTCTTGTATTCATAGATTTTAGTGGGTGTGAGTTAAATATAAATATTGATAATTAAAATGCCACTTGATATTTCAGGACTTAATTTTTTTATGCCCATATTTAGCTTTTTATTAGTATTTGTTGTTGTTTATGCATTACTTGCTAAATTTAAAATTATTGGAGAAAGCAAATGGGTTTTAGTATTTGTTAGCCTTATCGTTGCAATTATTTTTATGAGTTTTTCTTCTTTGAAATTATATGTGGAAACTATTATTCCTTGGTTTGTTGTTTTACTTGTGATTGTTTTTTTAGTATTGTTAATGGGTTTTTTTACTAGTAAGGATTGGATTCCTAAATCCTGGTTTGCTTGGGTTGTAATTATTATTTTAATAATAATTTTTTTGATTTCTGCAATTCGTGTGTTTAATCCAGTATTTCATCCTGATTTAGGTATAACTTCTGGTCAAGGAACAAGTATGTTAGAACAAATAAAAGAGTATGCTGAGGGAGGGATTATTGGGAGTGTTTTATTAGTAATAATTGCAGCAATTGTTGCTTGGGTTCTTACAAGAAAGTAGGGTTGGTTTGTAAAAATTTATAAAGTCTTTTCATTTTATTTTTAAAAGAGAGTTTGTAAAAATGGTTGGAACACAAATTGCGATTTTAGTGGTTTTGATATTTTTGTCAGCATTATTTTCAGGAATAGAAACTGCTTTAATGTCTCTTAATATGATTAAGGTTAATTCTTTAGTTAAACAAAAGAAGAAAGGTTCAGAAGCTTTGTACAGGATAAAACAAGATCCAAATAAACTTATTATTACTATTTTGATTGGGAATAATTTAGTTAATATTGGTGCTGCTTCTTTTGCAACAGTTGTTTTTACTGGCTTATTTGGCTCAAGTGGAGTAGGAATTGCTACAGGAGTTATGACTTTTTTAATATTAGTATTTGGAGAAATAACTCCTAAAACATTTGCTTCTCAAAATTCAGAAAGAATATCTCTTATTGTTGCTCGTCCAATAGAACTTTTATCTATAATTTTGTCCCCTATTGTTAAAGTTTTTTCAGTTATATCTAAAATAATGTCTAGATTGCTTGGTTCAAAAAAAGAAGCTCAACTTTCTGAAGAGGAATTAAAAACAATTGTAACTATGGGTAAGGATGAAGGGATTTTAAATAAAGAAGCTGCTGAAATGATGCAGAATGTTTTAGAGTTTAAAGGAACAAAAGTTACAGATGTAATGACTCCTGATGCTGACATAGAAATGATTAATGGAAAAGAAAAATTAAAAGATGTAATTGATTTTGTTGTTAAAACACCTTATTCAAGATACCCTGTTTATGTTGGAAATAAAGATAAGATAGTGGGGATATTGGATGTGGATGATGTTTTAAAATATGCTAAAAATAAAAAGTTAGATGTTAAGGTTAAAAATATTGTGAGAAAAGCTTATTTTGTTCCAGAGTCTAAAGAAGTAGATGATTTACTTTCTGAATTCGAGAGCAAGAAAATGCCTTTGGCTATTGTAGTTAATGAATATGGTCATGTTTCTGGGATAGTTACTGTTGAGGATATATTAGAGGAGATTGTAGGAGATATTTTTGATAAAAGCAAAAGGCAGAGTATTTACATTAAAAAAGTAAGTAATAAATTAATTAGAATTGATGCAAAAGCTTCTGTTGAAGAAGTAAATAAACTTCTTAATTTAGGTTTAAAAGGAGAACAGTTTCATACAATTGCTGGATTTATTGAGCACAAACTTGAAAAAATTCCTAAAAAAGGTGAAAAAATTAAATTAAAAAATGTTATAATTGAAGTTGATAAAGTTGGTAAACAAGGGATAAAGAGTGTTAAAGTGATAAAAAATTAATGTTTCTAATAGAAACCCTTAAAAATTACATCGAGTTTATAAGAACATGGCATTTATAGAGATGATAATAGAGAGTTTTGAAACTTGGTTACTTTTGTTAGTGTTTCCTTTTTCAGATATTGCTATTTGGTGGAGGATGATTCCAATATATTTAAATGGATTATTATCAGCAATATATTCTTTACCTTCTAATTCTGGATCAGTATTTGCAGGAGTAGTGGCTTTATGGGCTGGGGCTGATTGGATTAGAACTTATATGACTGGAAGTATTTATGCAACACAATTAAACTGGATTATTGCGATTATTTTTCTTGTTTATGGAGGATTAGGATTATTAGTGGGAATATTAAAGAAGAGAGGGTTTTATTGGTTTTTTAGAAGAACTATTTTAACTTTTTTTGCAATATCTTTATATCCTATTCAAATGGGTTATGCTCCAGCAGAGTCTAATTTAGTTTTAGCGATTGTTGTTATGGCGATTCCAGCTATTTTTGTATTGGAAATTTTTGGTTTTGTCTTCAGAAGGTTTATATTAAGAACACATACAAGTTCTATAAATTCTTTAGGTAGTCAATATTAAAAGATTTTATCTAACATAATCTTCTATTTTAGGTTTTTTGGTTTTCTTAGAACGAGTTTTTCTTATTTTTGTTGTTTTCTTTTTTTTAGCTGGTTTTTTATGTTTAGTTGTTTTATGGGTTGCAGGTTTATGATGAACAGAGGAGGTAGTGTGTGTTTCATGATGTGCTGGGCTTTCTTTTCTAGTTATTTTTTTAAGTTCTTTTATATTTTCTGTTAAAGGATTAAGTATTTTTGAAAAAGAATCTTGAGTTATGTGCATTTCTTTTGCAATGTTTTGGATGTCTCTTCCATAATTACCTATTTTCCCTAAAATTGCAATTTGTAGTTCGTTAAAAACTCCCTCTATTTTTGTTAATCTGTCGCTCATTCTTTGAATCTCTGAGTTTATTTCTTCTTTAAATCCTACAAGTGATGAGATTTGTTTTTTAAGATGAACATTTTTTTCTTCTGCTATTTGTTCTGCTATGTCATTTATTGTTTCAATATCTGCAGGTTGTTGTGGTTGATATTCTGGATAATTTTCTTCATATTGTTCTTGATAAGGTGCAGGTATAGACTCTGTTGGAGGTTGTTCTGTATAAGGCATTGTTGCAGGTTGATAAGATGGAGTTATTTGTTGAGTTTGTGGTGTTGGCATTGGTTCTTGAAATTCCATGCTTTGTTGCGTAGGAGTTTGCATGGGCATTGAAGACATTGTTTCTTGTATTGGATTTTGAGCAGTCATACTTGGTTGCATTTGAGTTTGTTGAATTGGCTGTTGTGGAGCTTGTGGAACTTCTGATTGTCCTGCTGGCTGAGCTAAATTTTCTTGAATATTAGATGGAGCAGAGGGTTGTGGAATTTCATCAGTATTAAGTGCTGATTTAATTTTAGATTGAGATAAAGCCTCATCTATTTCTTTTGGAGCGATGCCTTCTTGTTTTAATGAGTCAATGATTTGTGGTTCAGAAATTCCTTGATCTTTTAATTGCATTACTCTTTCTAAAACTGCCATTTTTTTTGTTATTTTATTTATATCTCTATAAATCTTAAGTTGAGTTGTGAGTGGCAAGGGCACATGGCTTCCATAACCCTCTCCTCAATACATCTCTTTAAGTTTTATTTATTATTTTTAAGGTTTTTTAGGTTTTATAGTTTACTATTTTATTTTCCTCATCTCTTCTCTTACAATTCTTTTAACATCTTCAATTCTTACAGGTTTTAAAGGTTTGAACATTTTTAATTGTCTATTTAAGATTTCTAATTCTGATTTTCTTGCAAAATTATTTAATTCATTAGTTATTCTTTTAGCTAATTTTCTTAAAGATTGGAGTTCAAAATCAATTTTTTTAATTTGAGATTTAAATTCTATTGTATCGTCATCTAGTTCTTCTTTTGTTGATATTAGATTTTCTCCAATTAATAATATTCTATCTTTGATTAGTCTTTGTTTTTCTTCTGTTTCATTTAACCTTGTTGCAAATTCGCCTAAAAGTGAATTAATTGGGTCTTGTTGTAAGGGTATTTGTTCTTCCATCTTTTTTCTATATTGATTTTAAATTTATCTAATTTAAATAAGTTGTGTTGATATAACTTACTAGATTAAAGTCTGTTAACCTAAATATTTAACATTTTAAATTAAATTTACAACTATGGGTTTTTGATTAAAGAAAAGTTGTAATTATTAAATAGTAACGATAGAAAGATTTATAAATAAACAGAATTTATCAAAAGTATGTCAAGAATAAGATTAAATAAGTTTTATCCTGTATGTGAAGATTTAGGAATAAAGATTCCAGCATTTATTCAAGGAATTCATGCTCAGGCTTTTAAACCTGAATTTGAAAAAGCAAGAAAAGATAACCCATATTTTAAATTTGAAAAAATAGATGATTCAGGAGTATTAA
>JAFCDA010000021.1 GCA_017609915.1 Candidatus Pacearchaeota archaeon | reverse complement strand
TATTAGGATATTTTATTTTAGTTATTTTAATTACATCTTCGATAGAAGCATTTCCAACCTTAATATTCTTATGATCTTCTGTACCTTTTTCTAAATTTATTTCTTTTTTTAATAATTCTGAAGTTGGTGGTGGAGATGTTTGAATTGTAAATTCTTTTGTTTTTTCATTAACATCAAGTTCAACTGGAACTTTCATACCTTTGAATTCTTTTGTGGATTCATTTACTTTAGAAATAACCTGCCCCATATTAATTCCCATAGGACCTAATTGCTGAGCTATTGCTGGACCTGGTTTCATGTCTCCACCATCAATTAAAAGTTTTATTATCATTTTGTTTTTTGTATTATTTATTTTTTATTGGTATCCTATAAAATTTTAAGCTTTGCCAAAGACACCTATGGTTTCTTTCGCTTAATCTTCCTTTAATGTAGCTTTATTTTTTATAAGATATTGATTATTAATTTTCTAATCAATATTCATCTGGGATTAATCCTTCTGATGGTTCAAAATCTTGACTAATTTGTGGGGCTTCTGTTCCTTTAGCAAGTGGCTCTGCTCCTTCTTTATCCCCAGCTTCTTTTCCACTAGTTTCATCTTCTCCTTCTTCTTTTTCTCTTCTAATAACTTTTATATTATCTAATTTAACTGTTACTGGGATTGGGACAACTGCAGCTAATAAAGTTACAACAGCTTCTCCTTTTGTTTTATCTATTCTAACAACCTTTGCTTTTTCTTTTTTAAATGGTTCTCCAATAATTTCAACAATATCTCCTTTTTCTATATTAATTTCTTCCATAATTGGCTCAATCATATTTTTAATTTCATCATAAGTTACTGTTTTTCCAATAATCCCCTTAACATAAGGTAAATTATAAGCAGCTTCTTCTGCAGAATCTCTGTCTTCTGCTTCTAAGAAAATATAACCTCTAAGTCCATGAGGACGTGCAAGAGAATATACATTAAGTTCTTTTTTATGAATTTTTGTAGAGATTAAATCTAATGCTCTATCTTCCTTATTTGTTGTTACTTTTATAATAAATATCATTTTGTGTTTTTTATCTTGTTTTATTTATCTGATATCTGTTAAAAATATCAGTTTGATTTGAGTAGCTTAAGTACTCATCCCCATCCTTTGATTCTTAAAGGGTTATTGATTTATTTTATTGTTTCAGGCTTCAGCTAATTGATAACATCATAGAAGCCTAATATTAGTTAAAATTTAGGGTTTATAAATATTTTGTTATTTAAAATATCTTAATAAAACCCATTAAAAGTGCGATTATAAAACCAATTAGCCCAACTAATGTAAGCCCGATTGCAGATACTTTTGCAATTGTTGTGAATTCTTTTGTGCTTGGCTTTTTTAAAAGACGCCAAACTCTTATACTTTGTTTTGCAAATGATTTTAAACTAAACATAAAATTAGTTGGAGAACGGGGTTTTTAAATTTATTTTTTTGCTTTTTCTAGAAATTCTTTTTGTTTGTCTTTAAATGAATCAATAGTTGGATATTTTGTTAAAGATTCTACTCGATTTTTTACTGAAGATAGTAAATAATCAATATCTTTTTTAAGTAATTCATAATCTATAGCTTGTACAAGCTTGCTTTGAGTTATTGTGCCCACAGGTTTGACATATATGCATATATATTGGATTTGAAATATATTCTGTAACCTGAAAACAGTTTGGACATAAATCTTTGAAATAATCTTGTGACATTTTAATTTACTCCAAGAACTCAATTCCTAATTCATCAGACATTTCCATTTGCTTTTTTATTTCAGGTGGTAAATCTTCTCCACCAACAATCTGAGAACTACGAACTCCTGTAATTATAATCATAACTCTAATAGATTTTTCCATTTCAGGGCTTAATTGTGCTCCCCAAATCAATTTTGCGTCAGGACTTAATCTTTCTCCAACAGCTCCAATAATTTCTCTTGCTTCATCTAAGCTCATATCATTCACACCAATAATATTTACTAAAGCTCCTGTTGCATTAGAAATATCAACATCAAGTAATGGATTTTGTATTGCTTTTTCAACTGCTTCTTCAGCTCTTTTTGCAGAATCTGATTCACCCATTCCAATTAAAGAAACTCCACCATTAGACATTACTGCTTTAATATCTGCAAAATCTAAATTAACTAATCCTGATTTTGTTACAAGTTCTGTAACTCCTTTAACTGCATTTGTTAAAATCTCATCTGCAACTTTAAATGCTGTTTGTAATGGTAATTCTGGGGCAATTTCCAATAATTTATCATTTGGGATAACAATTAAAGTATCTACCATTGATTCCATTCTTTCTAATCCATATTCTGCATTTTCAATTCTTTTTTTACCTTCAATAGTAAATGGGAGTGTTACAACTCCAATAGTTAAGGCTCCTTGTTTTTTTGCTAAAGCAGCAACAACAGGTCCTGCTCCTGTTCCTGTTCCACCACCAAGCCCACAAGTAACAAAAACCATATCTGCTCCTATTAATCTTTTTTTAATATCTTGTTCTGATTCATGGGCTGCTTCTTCTCCAATTTTTGGATTGCTTCCTGCTCCAAGCCCCATTGTTAATTCTTTTCCAATAAGAATTTTGTAATCTGAATTTGTATAAAGTAAATCTTGAGCATCAGTATTTAGGGCTGTAAATTCTCCTCCTTTAATTCCAATCTCTCTCATTCTACTAATAGTATTTCCACCAGCTCCACCAATTCCAAATACTTTTACTTTAGAGCTTTGTTTTTTCAAAAGTTCTTCTAATTCTTGATCTATTTCAGCAAGTTCTGGGTTTTTATCAAAAATTGGATGAGTAATTTCTGGACTAAAAGAAGGAGTTTCTCTTATTTCTGATGCAGTTTCTCTGCTTTCCCTTAATGAATCTGTTATTGGGGTAACAGAGTCAGAATCTAAATATGTATTTGAAGAACTTTCATCTTCATCAGAAAATCTATTAGGGATTTCTTCTCCATATCCGCTTCTTTCAAACTCATCTCCCATTATTGAGCCAACTTAAATTGATATTTAAAGATTATTGCGTTTTTATTGTTGTTTTAGGGTATATGGTTATTGTTTTTTCTTTTCTTCAACCACAAACTCAAATCCAATAATATCTTTAAATTTTGGAGAAAACATTTGAATTAAAGGTTTGATTTTTTGTTCATTAAAAATTACTTTTTTATCTTTTTCTTTAATTTCAAAATCAAATCTTTTCTTGAAAAAGAAGTCTTGAAGAGCATTGACTTTTTTAGAATTATCTTCAATCTTTTTTAAAATTTTAAAATCATAATCAATTTCTTTTCCTGCTAATGGATTGTTAAAATCTACAATAACTCTTCCACCAGAAACAGAAAGAACTTTTGCAATATAATTATCTAATTGTAAGGTCATTCCTTGAACAGGATTCATATCTTTGTCTCTAAAAATTTTCATTGACATTGTTTTTATTAGGGATGGATTTCTTTTACCAAAAGCTTGTTCAGGTAAAAGATGGATTGAATATTTTTTATCAATTTCTTTTCCTTCTAAAGAATCATCAAAACCTTTTAACAACATTTGATTTCCTACAGAAACAACAACAGGCTTAACATCTGCTTGCAAACCCATTTTTTTAGCTTCCTTTTTGTTAGTTGTATCAAATATTTCATTATTTGCTTTTCCTGTAAATTCTATTTCAACAAAGTCATTTTTCTTGATTTTCATGTTCAATAATTAAATTCGCGAGCTCTGATTCTGCAACACTCAAATTTTCTGTTTGAAGATCTATTTTTTCTTTTATTTCTTTAGAATGTTTTTTTATTAAGTATAATGCAAGAATTGGATCTGTAATACAAAATTCATATTTAAGTTTTAATGGATTAGCTATTTTATCTTGTTTTCTTTTTTTTATTTGTTTTCCTTCATATAAAATATATCCAGAATTATTTTTTTCTAATAACCATTCCATATAAGAAAACAAATTAGATAGTTTAAAAGATTTTCCACAAACCTTTATAAATGTATTTTTGATTTATGAATTATGGTCTTTAAAATAATCGATGCTTCAGCAGTAAGAACTGGCACTGCTATTTTAGTTGATAACACTCCATGTATTGTTAAAACTAATGAAATTAGTAAAACAGGGAAACATGGGCATACTAAATGTAGGATAGAAGCAATTGGTATTTTAGATGGAAAAAAGAAAGTTTTTGTAGTTGGTGGGCATGACAAACTTGACTCTCCAATGATTAATAAAAATAAAGCTCAGGTTCTTTCTATTATGGATGATAAAGCCAGTGTTATGGATTTAGAAAGTTATGAGACAATGGAAATGGCAATGCCAGAAGAATTAAAATCTACAGTTAAAGATGGAGACCAAGTTGAATACTGGGATGTTGAAGGAAATAAAATAATTAAAAGAAAGGTTTAATTAAATAAACTATTAATCTTATAAGAACACAGAGACTCAATGAGAAGATTAAGCTCATAATAAAACTTTAAATATGAAACAAATATTGAAAAAATAAAAACAAAATATGGCAACAAAATTACCAGCAACTCAAGCAAGATTGTTTAAAAATATGTTTGTGTGCAAACATTGCAAAGCAAAAATAAGGGCAGACCCAAGAAAAATCTTAGAAAAAAAAGTAAGATGTAGGAAATGTTTAAAAAAAGCATTTCGTCCAATTAGAAAAAAATAAAAGAGGTTTAATAAATACTAATATCTTATAATAATAAATGAGTGAGGATTAGAGGGTAAGCTACTCTACGGGGGTTGGGGTTATGGAAGGGATGTGCCCTTGCCTTATAAAATTAAACATTATTGATACAAAATAAAAAGAATGGCATTTTATATTTATGACATAAGTTTTTTAGTTTTATGTAGTATCTTAGTTGCAATTTTTCTTTGGAAAAGAAGAAAGAATTTGAAAAGAGAAGGGATAATGTATCTTTACAAAACAAAAGTTGGGATTAAGTTTATTAATTATGTTGGTGTAAAATACAAAAAAACCCTTAGAGTATTGAGTTTTTTTTCTGTAATTTGTGGTTATGGTTTAATGATTGGAATGATGTATTTTTTATATTATATAATTAAAATTTATTTTTTTGCTCCTGAAATTGTAAGAGCAATTAAAATACCTCCATTAATGCCTTTAATTCCTTATTTGCCTTCTTTATTTAAAGTAGATTTTCTGCCACCATTTTATTTTACTTATTGGATTATTGCAATAGCATGTATTGCTATTTTCCATGAATTTGCTCACGGAATAATTGCAAGAAGATATGGTATTAAAATTAAAACAACAGGTTTTGGTTTTTTAGGTCCTTTTTTAGCTGCATTTGTAGAGCCTGATGAAAAGCAAATGCAAAAAAAGAGTAAGTTTCAACAAATCTCAGTTCTTTCAGCAGGAACATTTACTAATTTAATTTTAGCTATATTATTTTTCTTATTGCTTTCTGGATTTTTTATTTTAACTTATGCTCCTGCAGGAGCCTTATTTAATGTTTATGCTACAAGTGCTATTGGTGTAAGTTCAATTAGCATGGTTGG
>JAFCDA010000020.1 GCA_017609915.1 Candidatus Pacearchaeota archaeon | reverse complement strand
AATTTGGGTGAGGGGAAAAATACTGTTTATTTGATAAATCTTGTTGGTACACAAGATGTTTTTGATTTAAGGATTGTTGGGGGAAGTTTGGAAATAGATTATATTGTTGACCCTGTTTCTGTTTTGTTTACAAATGTGAGTGAAACCTGTCACGATACTTGGGATTTTGCTAAGGATAAATGTTATTATAGTAAATGGACACTTCCTGGAGATGAGGATGTTCAATTAACAAGGTTATGGCAGTGGTCAACTGAAAGTCTAGAGGTTGGGGATCAAGTTGAGATGGCTATATATTTTGCTAATGGAACTCAGGTCCCAGGAACCTCTGTGTTCATTAGTGGGACTGGTGTTGAGGAATGGATAGGGGAAGATTTAAGTTCTCCAGTAAATATTTCCTTAGGGGATACTTATTATTTTGGTTCAACAAGTTCTGACTCCCATAATCAACGTAGAGACGAATGGTCTGATTGTGAAGACTATCTCCCAAATGAAGCGAGTAAATATACAGAGCCCTGCTCGTCCCTGGAAGCAAGTGTTGGAAGCTCTGCCTCCTGGCATCACTGGATAATCCCTGGTATTTCTTATACAATTGACCCGATTATTGAAATAACATCTATTGGAGGAGATTTAACTTCTGTATATTCTATTTCAGATAACACCCCCCTAGCAGTCATAACCACAGATGAAAATGCAGATTGCCGATCTTCTATAGATGAAGATGAAACCTATGATCAGATGAGTGATGATGTAAATTGTGAAGGAGATGGAGGGCAATCACATACATGTCAGTATACTGTTCCAATTACTGATGGAATATTAACAATGTATTTTGCTTGTCAGGATATTTTTGGAAATAAAAATACTGCTGAAAATAATAAACAAACATCAGTTGAAATAGATACTGTACCACCAACTCAGTCAAATCATAATCCAGCAAAAAGCTCTACAATAAGTACAACCTCTCTAACCATTACTTTTACTACAAATGAAATTGGAGATTGTAGAGCCTCATTATTAGATGAAACTTATGACGCAATGAGTGATAAAGTAGACTGTACAGTGGGCACTTCTACATCACACAGCTGTGCTGTGACTGGATTATTAGAAGGCCCTGAAATGGTTTATATTTCATGTAAGGATGATACTTCTGTAAGCCCTAACAATTCCACCTTCTGTTATAATAACCTCTCCTGAGGAAGGAGTAATTTATGAAGAAAAAGTAACAGAATTAAATTATCTAGCTTCTGATATTAATCTTGATTCTTGTTGGTATTCTACTGATGGAGGAGAGACAAAGTCTTCTCCAGATATTAATTGTAATAATTTTGTAGGTTTATCTAGTGTTGGCGGGTCAAATACATGGATTGTTTATGCAAAAGATAAAGCAGGAAATGAAAATTCTGCATCAGTAACTTTTACTGAAAAAATAGCCTCTTTAAATATTTCTTTTGTATTCCCTACTCCTGAGGATGAATCTTCTTTTAGTATTTTAAATAATGATATTTTTGTGAATGTTAGTTCTAATGATAGTGTAAATGATATTTCTACATTTATTGATTTTGATAATTCTCTTGTTGGGTGGTGGAGAATGGATGATATTTCTGATGATGGATTAATTGTTTATGATAATTCAAGTTATGGAAATGATGGGAATGTGTTTGGGGATGTAGTTCAGACAGATGATGGTAAATTAGGAAAAGGTTTTGAGTTTGACGGGGTTGGAGATTATGTTGATATTGGTGACCAATCAGAATTTGATGCAATGCCAGGAATAACAATTTCTGCATGGATAAAAAGAGCAGGAGATACTGGAGCAAATGCTGTTATTGTTTCAAAGTTTTGGGATGGAACTGATAGAAGTTTTTATTTTTATTCAGATATGGGGTTTGGCAGCATGTAGTATGTACTTGGGATGGCTCTACAATTACTGTTTATGTTGATGGACAACAAAGTGGAACCACTCAGGCACAACCAGGAAGCACTACTAGAACAAACTCTGCCCCAGTTTATATTGGGGGAGATTATTATGACTCTTCTCCACAAGGTTTTTGGAACGGAATAATCGATGATGTTCTAATCTTTAACAGAAGCTTATCAGCTGAAGAAATAAAGAGTTTGTATGCAAACAAAACAGGTGATTATTTGCTTCAGGATTTTGTTGATTTATCTTTTGGAGATCATATATTTAAAGCTTATGTTCAAAATAATTGGGGAGATGTTAATGAGACAGAGACAAGGACATTGACAATTGAAGACGTAGAGAATCCTGAAATTGTTTATATTAGTGGTATTTTAAATATGGGTCCCCAAGGAACTGATAGAGATTTGACTCCTGCACTTCCAACCCCTAAAGATTTTAAATTTTATGTTTATTCTGATGCAGGACCTGACGCTCTTCCAAGGGGAGTAGATATTACAGATACAAATGTTGTGATTAGCTTAGTTAATGTTGATCCTATTAAAAAAGGAAATGGGATTCATAGAAAAAGTAGAATAGTTGATGGTGGATTTGGTTGTGTTCGTGGAGAAGATGCGATTCCTCCTGCAGGCTCTCCTCATGATACAGAGCTTTCTGCAGTGTATACTTGTACTGTTAATATGAAACATTATGATGATTATGGTTCTAATACTAATCAAAATTGGGAAATTAGGCCTTATGTTCAAGATATTTTTTCTCAAGAAGCAGGTTATGATCCAATTGAGGAATCTTATGTTGGTGGCTTAATTCAGTTTAAGAATACTTATTTTAATGAATTGACTTCATATAGATTAAATCCAAGCCCTCTTAGTTTGAATTTTGGTCTTATTAGTTTTGGAAGCTCTATAAATAGAATATCTGTACCTAGCCCTATTTTTGTAGAAAATCTTGGTAATAAAAAAGTAGATAAAGTAAATCTTAAGTCTTATGATATTCCTGGAGCAACTATTAATACTGAATATATTCAAACAAATTGGTTTTCAGTAGGAGATGGAGATTTAGAAGATGAAGATGTTTGTGGTGCTGGCGGGACTTTTTTGGAAGACACCTTAGGTCCAGATGATTTGAGTTTAATTTCTGATATTTTACCAGATATACCTTATGGTGAAGAACCTCCTTCTTTAGTAGGGACTATTCCTAAGGAAGATTTAAAGATTTGTTTAAGAGAAGCTACGACAATTCAGGGACCTCTTTCAGTTCAGTCTTATTCAACTACTGTTCAAAATGAATTTGGTCAGATATATCCATGGGAGATTGAAGCAGAGTTTTATATTTCTATGATTTTATCTATAATTAGGTTTATGAGTTTTCATTTTGAGATAGGGGTTCTTGCTGTTTCAATTATTGTTAAAAAGAAAAAGAAGAAAAAGAAAAAATCTTCAAAGATAAAATATAATTTAACTGAACAGGATATGATTAAAATTAAGGAATTATTGGAAATTTTTAAGAAAAAGAAAATTAAAGAAGTTGTTAAAGAAGTTGAGGTACAGGTTCCTCCTGCTGAAGCTTTGTCTAAATATCTTAAAGAAAATCTTAAATTAAAGTTTAATGAGATTGCTAAATTAATTCATAGAAATGAAAGGACTATTTGGATTAATTATAATAATGCAGTTAAGAAAAAGAAACAATTTTTCTTTGAAGACAAGTTTAATAAAAGAGTTGGAACAGAGGATAGAAAAGTAAATTCCTATTGAGGAATTTTCTAATCGGAAATTAAGTATTTTAGAATCTATTATTAATTATCTAAAAAATAAGGGTTTTAAAAATTTAGAAATTGCAAAGATATTGGATAGAGATATAAGAAATATTTATACATTAAGTTCAAGAATCAAAAAAAAGTTAGGGTAATTTTTTTAATTAATTAAAAAAATAAATTAGTAAGAGATTTTTATATCTTAGAAATATTTATAAAGAAGGATTTGTTTTTAAATATATGATGAATAAAAAAGTGGTTGTAGGTGTTATGATTTTTAGTATAGCTTTATTTTCTATAAGTTTAATTAGTGCTGGGTGGTTAAGTGATTTATTTACTTTTGGAGAAGATAAAGGAGGAGAAGGTGAGTTAGCAGAGTCTTTAGATGTTAGTATAACTATGGCTAATAGTGCTCCTCATATAGAATCTTGGATAGAGCCAGTAGGATTTGGTTCTGGTGGAGATTGTGATTTGCCTTCTACTACTGTTCCTATTACTATATTTGTTTCTGATGAGAATGGTGATAGTGATTTAGATTCTGGAACTGTTACTGTTCAGTTTTCAAGAGGAGGACAAAATAGACCTACTATCCCTGCTAGTTGTAGTCCAGGAGTTTCAGATGGAGATGAGTATTTAGATTTTACTTGTTCAGTTGATATGCAATATTTTGATGAGCCATCAAATCAATGGATAATTACTGTTAGTGCAGCAGATAATGCAGGAACACCAGCAGATAATGATAATCAAGCTTCAGATGGAGGGGGAAGTTATCCTTATTTTACTTATGGTAGTTCTTTATCTATTAGATTAAAAGATTCAAATGATCCTGATGCTAGTACTGCAGGAGGGTCTGGAGAAGATACTCTTGAATGGGGAGGAATTACTGCTGCGTCTTTAAATGTAGATGCAACTAATAATTTAGAGGTTGAAAATTGTGGGAATATTGAAATTTCTGGTTCTGGTACTAGTTGGTTATCTATCTTAGGAAGAGATCTTGAATCTGCTACAGATCCTGTTCTTAATCCAGATTTAATTGAGCCAGATAGTTTTTCAGTAGATGAAACTGTTACTTCTTGTACTATTGGACAAACACTTAGTAAACCTGCTGCATCTTTAAATATTAATGGAGCTACACTTTTAAGAGGTTCTGGGGCAAAAAGAGATTTATACTTTTGTATACAAAGTATTAATCCTACAGGAAGCCCTATTCGTGCTGATAGTTATAAAACACAGTCTAGTCCAAATAATTGGGAGTTAAATGCTGCACAATAATGAAAATGAAAAAAAATAAAATTAAAGGAAGTTTTTTGATAGCTGGGGTTTTAATAGTTTCGATGTGTCTCTTAGTTAGTGCTATTGGGATTGGTTGTCAATATTCTGGTAGTGAAATGCCTTTGAAAATATCTCCTGGTGAGAAAAAAACTGTTCTTTTGACTTTACAAAATCCAGATATAACTGATGAAATTACATTGGAAGGAGAAATATTAGAAGGTTCTGAAATTGCGTCTTTAAAAAAGACTAGTTTTAATGTTGCACATAAGGCAACAGATGTTTTTGCTGAAATGGTAGTGAAGATTCCTAAAGGAGCTAATATTGGCCAAACATATAATGTGGTGTATAAATTTCAACAAGTTAGTGGTGGACAAGAAGGAAAAGGAATGATTTCATTTGGTCAATCTATAACTAGAAATTTTGATATAAATGTAGTAGAACCTTCTGAAGAAACTCCTTCAAGTTTAAGTATAACTTGGATAATTATTGGGCTTATAGTGATTATTTTAGTTATTATTGTGGTTTTGCTTATTAAGGGAAAGAGTCAGGAATCTTCTAAGTCTAAAAAACCTGTTAAGTGATTTTAAATTTATTTTTATTAATTTTAATATTTTAATAAATATAAATGAAGAAGAGAAGTGTGTAGCTTGATTATGATTAAAGATATTAAGATGATTTATGTCTTTGGTGTGTGGGTTGTTTTTATAAAAATATTTAAACAAAGTTTTCTTTGAAGTTTTATGAAAAGAAAAGGTTTTGTTGTGGAGGTGTTTATTGTTTGTTTGGTTTTAATTTTATGTCCTTTGATTGTTGCAGATTTAGGACTTTCAAGTGATTATCATAGTGAAAATCCTATTAAAATTGATTTAGGGGAGGTAAGAGAAATTGTTATTGGAAGATTTATAAATACTGGAAATGAGACTGTTAATCTAATAGTGGAATTAGTAGAGGGCTTTGAAATAGCAGAAGTTTTAGATGAAAAAGTTGTAGTTCCTGTAAATGGAAAAGAAGGGTTGAGGATTAAAATTTCTGTTCCTGAAAATGTAAGTAGAGGAGAGAGTCATTTTGTTAGGATTAAATATACAGAAACAGGTTCTGGAGATGAAGGTATGATTGTAATTGCTACTTCAAATACAGTTTCTATTCCTGTTTTAATTCAAGAAGGAGATGTAGTTTCAGAAGTAAAAGGGATAAGTAAAAAAACTATAATTTGGATTATTTTAGGAATTTTGGTTGTTATTATTTTAATAGTGGTTGTTAAATTTGTTCTTAAAGAAAAAGAGGCTTTTTCTGAATCTGCTATTTGATTAAATATAAAAGAAATCTACACCCTTTAGGATGTAGTCAAATAATATCAATATTTTTATGAGATGCAACGCTTTAAAGAAGAGAAGTGTAAAGCTTGATTATAATTAGAGATACTAAAGGAAACCGCACACTTTAGTGTGCGGAGGATGTCATATATAATCTATTAAAATAGAAAATTTGATAATCAAAACGTGAAGGGGTGAAGAACATAACTGATAGATTTAAAAGATATAGGATATTATTTTTAAAATGGTTTGTAAGAAAGTAGCAGTCTTATTTTCAGGAGGAAAAGATTCATGTTTAGCTTTGCATATGGCTTTGAAAAAAGATTATGATGTGAAGTATTTATTATCTGTTATGCCAGATAATTTTGATAGTTTTATGTTTCATAAGCCAGATTTAAAGTTGTTGAAAAAACAAGCTGAGATGCTTGGTATTGAATTAATAGTTAGAAAAAGTAAAGGAGAGAAAGATAAGGAATTAGAGGATTTAAAGAAATTGATTAATAAGATTAAAGGTAAGGCAGAGATTATTGTTGTTGGAGGTATTGCTTCAAGTTATCAAGGTAAAAGAATAAAAAAAATATGTTCTGAGCTTGATTTAGAGTTTTATGCTCCTTTATGGGATTATTCTGATTCAGATGTTTGGAATTTATTATTAAAAGAAAAATTTAAAGTTATTTTAACAAAAATAACTTGCGAGGGTTTAGGAAAAGAATGGTTAGGAAAGATTATTAATAAGAAAAAGGTTGAAGATTTGAAAGTTTTGAGTAAAAAATATCAATTTAGAAGTGATTTTGAAGGGGGAGAAGCTGAAAGTGCTGTTCTTTACATGCCTGAATTTAAAAAAGAGATTAAAATTAAGTTTGATATTAAATCAGAAGGAAAATATAGGCATTGGTTGAAGATAAAAGAGATTAAATAATACTAAAAAACAGATATTTTATAAGAATAAGAAGAGATGAAGATGATAAGATTAATCCTTTCTGATTGTGTAACTTAAGATATAATAAAATATTGATAAGGTAAGTTTATTAATTGATTTTTCTTGTGTTAGGTAATTAAGATAATAATAAAAATGGTGAAAAATATTGAATTTAAGAGGAAAATCTTAGATAATGGTCTTACAGTTATATTTGAAAAAAGAAAAACCCCTATTGTGTCTGTTTCAAGTTCTGTTAAATTTGGAGCACAATATGAAAAAGAAAGTATTAAAGGAATTTCTCATTTTATAGAACATTTAGTCTTTAAGGGAACTAAAAAAAGAAGTGTTACTGAAATTCCTCAAGAAATTGAAGGTAAGGGAGGGATTATTAATGCTTTTACTTCAGAAGAAATAACTGCTTATTGGAATAAACTTCCAAGTAAGTATTTTGAATTAGGTGCAGAGATTTCAAGAGATTTAATTTTAAATCCTTTATTTGAAAAAAGAGCTTTAGAAAGAGAGAAAAAAGTTATTTTAGAGGAAATAAAAATGTATTATGATAATCCAAGCAGTTTTGTCGTTAAAAAAATTAAAGAAATGCTCTATGAAAAGCCTTTTAATATGTTTATTGCAGGAACATTGGAAACTGTTGCAGGGTTATCAAGGAAGAAAATTATTGATTTGTTTAAGGCAATTTATTCAACTAATAATATGATTTTTAGTGTTGTTGGAAATGTTAATTGGGATAAAGTTTTAAATGAAGCTAGGAAATTTCCTAAAACTAATAAGAAAATAAATTCAATACCAATTATACCTAAAAATTCACAAGGAATTTTTAAGAGAAAGGGAATAGATCAAGCTCATGAAGTTTTTGGGTTTCATATGCCTAAACTTAATGATAAAAATAGATATGCTGCTGAAATTTTTGATTCTATATTGTGTGGGGGGATGAGTAGCAGATTGTTTCAGGAAATTAGAGAAAAAAGAGGATTATGTTATGCACTTAGGGGGAATTTAGAACAATCTAAAGATTATGCTTATGAAATGATATATATTGGGACTGTTAAAGAGAAAATTAATGAGATTAAAAAACTTATTTTAAAAGAAATTAAAAAATTAGGTAGGTTAAAACAAAGGGAACTTAGTGAAGCTAAAGAAAGGTTGATAGGGCTTAGGCAAATTAGTAAGGAAAAATGTGATAGCACAATGACTGAATTGTTGTTAGAGGAAATTGGTGGAGATGCAGAAAATTATTATAAATATGAAGATAATATTAATAAAGTTAGACTAAAAGATGTTCGAAATCTTTCTAAATTAAAGGGATATAGTTTTGTATCTTTAGTTCCAGAATAAATTAGGTTTTTTATGTTTCTTTAAAACAACACCTTTATATACTTTTAACTACATTTAATTACTAAATTACTATATACTTGTAATAACTATTAGTAATATGCACTAGTATATATAAAAAAAAGAGAATGACAAAAGTAGTGGAAGTTATAAAAGAAATTAAAAGAATTCTTAGCCAGGATACTCGTGGATTAACAATACAAGAACTTTCTGAAAAAACGAAGGTTTCTAGGATTACTGCAAGCATAGCTTTAGCTAAATTAGAAGGGGCTAGAGAAATTGATGTTCGTGTTATTGGTAATTGTAAATTACATTATCTTAAGAAAAAATGAAAAATAAAAAACAAATAAAAAACAATAAAAGAATTTCACGTATTTTAGTTATAAGTTCGTTTATGTTTTTAGTTTTTTTAGTTTTTTTAATTGGTAATCTGAATTACTATACAATTAGTGGGAGGGTTGTTTATGATGAAGATACTGTAAGTTCTTCTGAAATATCCTTAGCTAAAGAAATTGCAAAAGGATTAGAAAGTAATGTGGAAATAGGGAACAGGGTTGTTTCAGAAGTAAAACAGCCTGTTTTTGAAACTAACAAAGTATTGCATTTTGACATACCTAAAGGTAAAATAGAATTAGGTTTTGATTTGCTTAATTATAGTCATTTTATTGAAAAAGAAATAGAAGAAGAAGTTGAAGCAGAAGATTTTGA
>JAFCDA010000019.1 GCA_017609915.1 Candidatus Pacearchaeota archaeon | reverse complement strand
GGTGTAATTAAACCCCAACCTGCAAAAAAGATTAAATCACTTAAAACTAAATATTTCACAACATTATTAATTTTTAATTTCATCTTCTCTTTTATTATACTAAATAATTCTAGTTTATATTATTTCCCACAACTAGTTTTTTGCCCAAGCTTATGATGATATTCTTGACATTTTGAACATTTTCCATGTCTTGGACACTGAGTTTCTGAACAAGGACAATCTGGGTTCTCAATTTCTTTTTCTGTCATTTTTTTAATAATTTCGCTCCATCCCCAGTATCATTAATAAGATAACCTAACTTTTTAATCTTATCTCTAATTTCATCAGCTTTTTTCCAGTTTTTTTGGTTTCTAGCTTTTTCTCTTTCATTAACTAATCCTTTAATCTCACTTGGAATAACAATTTTCTCTTTCTTTAACAAATCTAGACCAAAAACCTCATCCATCTTCTTAATAACATTAATTTTTCCAACAGCTTTTTTATCCCTAACTAAAGCCCACAAAACTTGCAAGGCTTTTGGTATATCTAAATCATTATTAATAGCATCTTCAAATTCTTTAACATATTTTGAGTTTTGTTTTTTATCATTCTTTAAATTTCTAACAATATTGATTAGTTTTTTATAAGAGATGCGAGAGTTATGCAAATTTTCTAAAGAAAAATTAATTTGTTTTTTATAATGTCCAGTTAAAACAAGATATCTAAATTCTAATGGTTTATATCCTTGTCTTTCTAAATCAGAAATTCTAGAAATAGCACCTTTACTTTTACTCATTTTTTCTCCTAATAATTTTAAGAAAGCTCCATGAATCCAAAACCTTACCCAAGGTTTTTTTCCAAATGCGGCCTCACTTTGAGCTATTTCATTAGTATGGTGTACAGGAATATGATCTTCTCCACCAGTATGAATATCAAATTGTTTTCCTAAATATTTAGTACTCATAGCAGAACATTCAATATGCCAACCAGGAAAACCAATTCCCCAAGGACTTTTCCATTCTTGTTGTCTTTTTCCAGGTTGTTTAGAAAACTTCCACAATGCAAAATCAGTTTTATTTTTTTTCTCGCCAATTGCAATTCTTTTACCTGCTTGCAAATTTTCAATTTTCAATTTTGCTAACTTACCATAATCTTTTAATTTAGAAGTATTAAAATAAATTCCATCACTTGTTTTATATGTAAATCCTTTTTCTTCTAATTTTTTTACTAATTCTATTTGTTCTTTAATGTGTTTTGTTGCTTTACACCAAATATCTGGTTCACTTATATTTAATTTTTTAAAATCTTGTTTAAAGATTTTCAAATAAAAATCTGCTATGTCTTGAGCTTTTTTTCCTTCTTTTTTTGCAGCTTTTTCTATTTTATCTTCTCCTTCATCAGAATCAGAAGTTAAATGTCCAACATCCGTAATATTCATTACTTGTTTTACTTTATATCCATTATATTTTAAAACTCTCTTCAAAATATCTGAAAAAATATAAGTCCTTAAATTTCCAATATGCTGATACCAATAAACAGTAGGACCACAACTATACATTCCTACTTGTGGTTTTTTTATTGGCTTAAAAACTTCTTTTTTTCTTGTTAAGGTATTATAGAGTTTTAACATAAATATTTAAGAAAAAGACAATTAATAAATATTCCCTTTAATCCTTAATCAAATTACTTATAGTAACAAATTTATAATTGCCTTGTAATTTTTCTAAGATTTTTTCAAGAATTTCTAGTATATCTTTATTTCTTCCAATCCCTTCTAAATAATCATGCAAATTAATTATAGAGCCCTTTTTTACTTTAGATAATACTATATTAACCGAGTAATCTACTCCTTTTAGTTTCCAATCTTGTGAAATAACATCAGAAAAAATTATTTTCTTTTTTAAGTCTTTACAAACCCTTAAACAATTTAATCCAAGACTATAGCAAGGAGGTCTAAACAAATTTGTTTTAATCTTATTCTTTTCAAAAAGTTTATCTGTTCTTATAATTTCAGATTTAATGAATTTTCTATTTTTAAAAATCAGTCTTTTATGGTTAAATGTATGATTACCAATTTCGTTTCCTTGTTTTACTATTCCTCTCAAAATATTTTCTTTTCCTAAAATCCTTTTTCCTTCAATAAAAAAAGTGGCCTTTGCCTTGTATTTTTTTAAAATCTTTAGAACTTTTAAGGTTTCTTCACTTAAACTATCATCAAAAGTTATTGCTATTTTCTTGTTTTTTCTAGGCCCATGAAAATAAATCTTTCCTAATTTCTCTGGTAAGAGTAAATAGTTTAACAATAATTCCATAAAAAAATAGAGAATTATAGTTTTTAATTTTATCTTTTTGTCAATATCTCTATACATCAATAGCTATGAAGATGATAGACTTAAGCCACTCAATTGTAAAACTTAAAATTACAATAAAATATTAGAAAAATAAAATCATTCAACATCAACATCAAAAGCTTCTGTTTGATAAGGAGTTCCATCTTCTTGACTTATAGCTAGTTTGTATCTTACAATACATGTTGAAATATCATTTACAGTTCCTTCAGGAATATTAAATCTTATTAAATCATAATATTTTTGTCCACTTGCAACACTTGCACTTCCATCTCCACCTGTAGTTATCCAATTTTCTGCTTGTAATTCTGTAACACCACATTTATCTTTTATTTTTGAATCATCAACTTCTACTTCCCATTTAAATGTTTGACTAGCTACTGTATTTTGGATTCCAAAAGCAACCCCATAAACATCTCCTTGTTTTATTTCAGCAAGCCTATTTGGTAGATAAAGAACAGCTCTTTTATCTTCAACAAATAATTTATTTATTTCCCCTTCTACTTTTTCATTCATTTTTTCAATATTGTATTTTGCACCTGAAAAAATACTTTTTACTAAAACCAAACCTAAAATTAACATAGACATAGCTAGAACAATTATAACAACTGTACCAATAGATAATTCCATTGCACCTTTTTTTCTCATATTAGATATAATAAGAAGATGTTTATAAAAGTTACTAAAAAAATTTATCTATTAAATTAAGGAAAAGCATGTATTAAGGAACCGAAATATTTATATAATATAATATCTTATATTATCTTATGAAAGAGAAATTTGTAAAAAGTGCCAAAAAATCAGGAACAAGTTTAGCGATTAATATCCCATCTGAAATCGTTAAACTTCTTAAAATAAAAGAAAAAGATTTCTTGAGGGTTGAGATAGAAAAAATAAAATGAAAATAACTCCTGGAACAGCCGAGCTTATAGGGGCAATCATCGGCGATGGATATATTTATAGAAAAAATAGAAAATATCAAATAGGAATAGTTGGAAATCCAATAACAGATAAAGAGTATCTTGAAAAATTAAAGGAACTTATATTAAAGGAATGGGAAAAAGAAGTTAAGATTAAATTAAGATCTGGAGCATTAAGGATTGTTTTTGATTCAAAAGAAATATGTGAATTTCTAATTAAAGATCTCAATATGTTTCATGGAAAAGGTAAATGTCAGAATACAACCATTCCTCAAGAAATATATGAAAATTGGGACTTAGCAAAAAATGCTATCAGAGGAATAGCAGACACTGATGGTTCTGTATTTGTTTCAAAAAAACCAGGAATTGAAAAATATCCTTGTATAGAAATAACTACAACAAGTAAAAATCTATTAAATCAATTAAAAGAATTGTTAATTAGTAAAGAATTTAGAGTTACTACAAGGATCGAAAAAAGAAAAAATCCAAATCCTAATGCGCTCCCCTCATATAAACTTGCATTAAACGGAAAGAAAAACTTAAAAAAATGGATAGAAAAAATTAGTTTTTCAAATCCATATAAACAGGACAGAGCTTTAAGTTATTTAAAATATTAAAACCAACAGCTTTAAATAAACAATTTATATATTAATTTTATCGGGGGAGTAGCTCAGTGGGAGAGCACATGACTGAAGATCATGGTGTCGGGAGTTCGATTCTCCCCTTCCCCATATTAAAAATAACTTTTAGAAGAAATCATTTCTTAAAATGCTTTTTTATTTCATGTCTTTCAATGACAATTGCAATAATCATTAATAAAATTCCTACAAAACCTAGGAGCTTTGAAGTAGGATTTACTCCAATAACTGCTCCAGTAATAGTAGCTTTAGCTAATGAAGAAAAAACCATTGCAATTCCTACAATACCTATAATTAATCCAATTCCCTCTGTTTTCATATTACAACAAAGTGGTTTAAATTTTTAAAACTTTCTATAAAAGTAAAATCCCTATATCTGATAAACTCATAACAGTTTAATTATCTGAGTAACTTAGACCTCATCAACTCAGCTTAAAGATTTATAGAAATATTAATAAAAAATAAAATAAAATGTGAGTGAGGAATAGGCTGCCTTTTGTCAATCTTCGTAATCGAACAGATTGTGTCAACATTCTACTAAGCGGTTTAACCTGTAATTGGTTTCCCTTGCACTAACCAAGATGCTCGTTCCAGCAAATCCATCTCTTCAAAGTTCCTCGCATGATTCACAACTCAGAGATGACTGTGTCGTTTCTATACCAGAGCTTTGCCTCGCGACAAGCCATTGTCATGGATAGTTTTGTCATAAGGTTTCCCTTAAAAGTGGACAGACCTTCCTCAAGAATTAAATGTTCATTTTTAAACATCTACTAATTTAATAGCTAAATTCTCGTAAGTTGACTACCTCACTCACTATTTTGTGAGTGAGTTTGGGTTTTTAAAGGTTGTGATTGATTATTTTAAATAAAATGATTTCTTGGTTTTGGTTCAATTAATCTAAGATAATGTTCCCAAGATTCATCTCTTTGTTTTATAGCATCTGTTTTTTCTTTATCAATGGTTGCATCTTCTACTATTTTTTGAAAAAATTGAAACTCAGAAAAATAATATCTAATTAAATTTTTTTTTGAGCTATCTGTTTGAATGAGCTCAGTATAATAATTTACATTATCTTTTAAGTCTTCTAAAGTTTCTTTTTTAGGATAATCAACTTCTGAAGAATCATTATAAAATTTAACACTGCCAACCAAACTACACAATCCCCTAGTGCTTAGATCTTTCCAAACAGTAGCAAGTACCATAATAATAAAGATTTTCTAAATATATAAAAATTACCAATATATAGAATATATTTTTGACACAGGTAGAGAACAATAAATTAATCATAAGAAATAAAATTACTTCTTTGATCAAACTTGTCTTACTAAGAAAGTTTGAGGCTTTTAGTAGTTGCATGCTGAATCCCTCGTTGCCTTGGAACTTACACATCAACTCTATCAACGTCGTCTTCTACGACGGCCTTTGTTGTTTCGTCTTGCGGATGGCTTCGTGCTTAGATGCTTTCAGCGCTTATCCATGTAAAGCGTAGCTGCACAACCTGCTCATAACAATTGTTACACCAGAGGCTTCCAATCCTGGTTCCTCTCGTACTACAGGATCGTTCCACTCAAACAACAACACACCTAATAGATATCATACAATCTGCCTCACGACGATCTTAACCCAGCTAACGATTCCTTTTAACATGTGAACTCCAGCACCCTTGGCCGCTTGTGCACGACCAGGATAGGAAGAGCCGACAGCGGAGTAGCAAGCCTCG
>JAFCDA010000007.1 GCA_017609915.1 Candidatus Pacearchaeota archaeon | reverse complement strand
TTAGAAAGTTGTGTTCTAGTATAGAAATTGTTTTTAAAGAAGGAATTCCTTAAAAAACCATGAGAAAGAAAAGACCTATTTCTATAAAACAATCAAGAGCACTGGCAAAAGGTAGAGAAAAACGTTTCCAAAATCAATTAAAACAGCGAGGGATTCCAAAAATAGTTACACAAACTAGGGAGATAATTGTTCCAAAAATAATTAAACAACCAGTTCCTTCTAAAAATATGGGCCTTCAGATATCCTTATTTAAAAAATTTTTAAATTTTGATGTATTCCCTATAAAAATTGGTGGAAAAACTAAAAATAGTAATCTTATTAATTTAATTCCTTACTTAATTTCTCGCTTAAATGAATGTAGAAAAAGAATTTCAGAAGTTTCTGGTTATGTTCTCAGAAAAGATAAAATTTATGAGAAAAAATTTGCAGAATTAGAAGACAGAATTTCAGAGTTGGAGAATAGAAAATGAGTAAAAGATTTATAGATAATGTTATAGAATTTTTAAATGCGCTTTATAATATCCAGGGGCCAACAGTCATAGTCCCAAAAGTAAAGAAGATGTTAATTGATAGAAAATTCAAGAATGTAATACCCTATTTAGCAATAAGAAAATTTATTAAAATAACATATAAGGATGAGAATAATAAAGATATTAGCCAGGAGAACATTAGTCATGTACACCTAACTGATTCAGGAGTAGAATTTTTAATTGATTATAAAAATAGAGGGGCTCAGAAAGAGTTTAATAGAATTATCGCATTTACAGCAGCAATTTTAGCCTTAATTGGAATTTATACTTTTATTAATGATTTAGGTTTGATAAATGAAGGCAACTCTTGGATAAAATATGTTTTTCTTGTTTTTGTTATTATTGCAATTGGCCCAATTGTAGCTTTTATAATAAATTCCTATTTCAAGAAAGATTAAAATAGATATTTTTAAGATAGGTTTTTAAATATAATAATCCTTATAAAATTAGAAAAAAGGGTTTTATTAAATAAATATGACACAGGAAATAATATTTGAAGAATTGGGTGAGAAAGAAAGAGTTTTGCTTCTTAGAGCTTTTGATTATGATGTAGATGAAGAAGGGTATGTTTTAACCCCTTCAAAAGAAAAGATTAGATCAAAAGAAAATCCTAACAGATTTATAGAGGCTAAATTTGCATTACTTGCCCCGGGTTCTTTAGAAATTATGGATGGGACCCCCACTGCTATCTCAGAATTTCTTATAAAAAAAGAATCTCCTGAAGAAAATAATGGTGATTGAAGAGATTCTAGTTTTTATTTCTAATTTGCCTTTAAAAGAGGTTTTAATATATTTAACAGGCAAGGGGATAGTTGATTACTCTAAACCAGGATTTGAAAAAATTAAACAAATAATAATTGATAAACACAATGAGGGAAAGTATGCTTTTGTTCCTGATAAAACAGAGGCTTTATTCTTACAGCAAGCAAATGCAGACCCAAAATATATGCAAATAAGTATGTTAGTTCCAAAATATAAACATATAAATCTTATTAGAACAGGGATTTTACTATCTGAATATAATAAAAAAATAGAAAAAAATGAAGAAGTAGATAGACATAGAAATCGTATATATCAAATAAAAAGAGAGATAATACACCAGCCTGGTGGAAGAAGGCTTCTCAAAATCGCGAAGCTTCCGACTACTGAATTTTTCCCAACTATTCTTGCATATTTAGCACAATTAAAAGTGAATGGCTATCCGGAAGAACAATTAGAAGAAGAATTTAATGGGTTAGTAGATGATTGGCAAAAATCCTCAAAATTCGCTGGCAATGATGATGATTGGGAGGAAATTATAACTTTTTGCAGAAGGCAGGCCCAGGATAAGAACCCTCGTTTTTTTATCTTGGCATTATATGAAAAACCCATGAGAATAGTGGAAGGAGCAATTGCCCAATTAGAATCTGAAAACTTCTTTGAAGAAGAAGGATATGAGATAAAAATATCTAAGGGAGGGAATCAAGGATTTCCAAAATTAGAAGTTTCTATATTCAAGAAACTTTATTGATAGCTCTTCCACAACCTACCCCACCCACCCCCAATCCACTATAACCATCCTTAATAATCCTTAAAAACCCAAAATTTTATATTAAGTAATGGACATAATCTTAATAACACCACTACTTATCAGCTTTATCTTAACTGCTCTAATTCTTCCAAAATGGATAAAAAAATGTAAGAGGGTTGGGCTTTTATGGGAAGAAATGCATAAACTCAATCTGTTTTAGGGGTTTTATCTTATGTTGCAATAAAAACATTTATTCTAAAGAGCAATACAACAACCTTGGACATATTTGCATTATTAAGTGTTATATTAATTTTAGCTCTTCTTGGTATTGTTGATGATTTGTTTGGATGGCAACATGGAGGAATTTCTGCAAGATTTAGACTCTTTCTTGCTTTTTTAGCTTCAATTCCATTAGTTGTTTTTAGGAACAGTAGAATTTGGAATCTTATATCCTTTATTAATAGTCCCATTAGGGGTTGTTGGAGCAACAACTAGTTATAATTTTTTAGCAGGACTTGGGGGTTTAGAATCTGGACAAGGAATCATAATCTTGAGTTTTTTATCATTTATAGCTTATGTTAGTGGTTCTTCTTGGCTAGCTTTAATTGGATTATGCATGGTTGTCTCTTTATTAGTTTTCTATATCTATAATAAACCACATGCAAAGGTTTTCCCAGGAGATTCTTTAACATGGGCTATTGGTGCATTAATTGCTATTATGGCTATTTTAGGAAACTTTGAAAAAATAGCAATTTTTATATTTATTCCTTATATTCTTGAAGTAATTTTAAAATTAAGAGGCAGATTAAAAAAACAATCTTTTCTTATTCCTCAAAAAGATGGAAGTTTAGAAATGCCCCATAATAAGATTTATGGTTTGACTCATTTATCCTTACTTATTTTAAAGAAATTCAAAAGAAAAGTATATGAAAGAGATGTCACATATTTAATATTTATATTTCAAATAATCCTTTGTTTATTAGCTTTAATTATTTTTAGAGGAGGATTGTTTTAAATGAAATTATTCTCTAAATTTGTAGCTTTTTGTTTTGTTGGTTTTGGGGCCTTCTTGATTGATTGGATATTTTTTAATGCATTTTATAATACTGGAATAGGATTTATTTTTTCAAAAGTAATTTCAGCAGGAATTTCAATGGTCTTTAATTTTGGAGTTAATAGGAATTTTACTTTTTCATCAAAAACCTCTGTTAAAACAAGTGCTATCAAGTGGTTTATTGTTTATGCAGTTGCGATTTTTGCAAATATCTGGGTAGGAAATTCAATCTTAAATATTTTAGGAGAAAGTGTATTAAATGCAAACATAGCTTATTTTGCAGGGATTATAGTAGCTATTCCAATTGCTTTTTTAGGTTCTTTATTATGGGCTTTTAAGAAGAAATAGTGTTTTTTCTTATTGCATATTTTCTAATATAATAACTTTTAAAAACTGATAAGTCTTAAGAATTTAATGAGTTATTTAGATCCAAATTTTAAAACAAACAATACTGCGGTAAGAGAGAGATTAAGTAGAAGCATAAACTTTCTTAACGAACATATTGGCCATGTTAAGTGTGATAATAAAATTTTAGTAAATGTTTGGGAAAGAAATGTTAGAAGACATGGAAGATCATCAACAAAATTAGTTGTTATTGCTCCTAATAAAGGTAAACTTAATTTAACTTACCAAAGTTATCATCATCATTCTGGAGGCTGCAGTTTAGATAAAACTATGATGGAGGTTACACCTAAAGCAGATTATGTTAATATAACTTTTGGAGAGGCAATTAACCAAAAGGAGTCAAAAGATTGGAGATTTTATAGAATTCACATAAAACCAGTAGCATAGTTCTTAAATTTAAAAACCCCCACTTCATAATAAAATCATCTAAAGGGAAAGAGTTCTGATTAAATTTTCTGTACAAAACTATCACAATCTCCAATCTATATACTTAGAATAATCTTTATCTAAATATTCTTCTTTGATTTGTTCTTGTCCAGTATATTCAATTTCCCAGATTTTTATTGGTCCTCGAATACCAGAATAAAATATAATCTCAGGCAAATTCATCCCTTGATGATTCAAATCATCTATAATAAAATTAGGTTCAGAATGAGTTAATTTAAAGTTAGGGAAATTATTCAAAGGGTCATTTAAAAGATAAACTTGAGAAAACATACCTCTCATTAATCTTGGAGAAATAAACATAGTAGCACCAATTGGATTTGAACTAAGCCCTTGTGATTGATAAAGAAGTCTTGGAAAAATATAGGCACAAGCTTCAATTCCAGAACCAAAATCAATAAATTCTCCACCAGCATATAAATATCTTAAATTTACTTTATGCTGTAATCCTTGATATACTATGACAATATATGGTTGACCTGCTTTTGAAACATCATTTAGATTTCCAGTGTTTTTAATAGGCAAAATTATAGCACCAACTCCTGAACTTCCTGCTGGAAGCAAAATTTCTTTTCCATTTTCATTAATTATTAAATCTTCATCAAGACTAATACCTCCAGAATAAACAAACATGATTTGATCTTGTGTTTCTTGTGTTTGTGATTCATCTAAAGTAAAAACACCAATTCCAGAAATTCTATCATAATCTTCATTACTGCCAATACTTGAATCCAATACTTGAATAAGCACCATATTTTCCAATATCTGAAGAATCAATCAACAAATGAGTTGTATTATGGTTATATAAAAATTCTAAAGCATCTTTTTGATTATCTCCTGTTAACACATGCCTACCCATTAAATAATTCCAATATACAATTGCATTACCTCCATCTAAAACAGTTGCTCTTTCTCCAATACTTTGCAAGTTGCTCTTTCTCCAATACTTTGCACCCAATAACCATAATCCCACCAATGCCCAAAAACAGCATCTTTAGGTGTTTCTTCTCTTACCCATTTCATTGCTTTTTGCCATTGTTGATTATAAGAAGAAGGAACCATACCATATGATTGAGCTTTAACCCCCTGATAAAATGTGTAAAAAGCAAAAATACTTAATAATAAAATTAATATAATTAATGTGCCTAAAATAATTTTTCCAATTTCACCATCTGTTTTTCTAAATCTACTAATTGATTCTACAATCAAATAACCAACAAAAATTGTAGTTATAGGAGCTAATACTAGGATTAATCTTATAGCACTTCTTGCACCAAATAAACCAAGAATAAATAATGCAAACAAAATTAATAATTTATAATCTATTTGTTCAAAACCATTATCTCTTTCTTTATGGTATTTTATATAATAATAAATTAAAGAACCAATTAAAATTAAAGCAGAAATATAATAAAAAGACTTGCTAATAAAACTACTCCCATTAAAAATACTTGAGCTAGAATATCTTGAAAATATTATTCCTATTAAAAATAAAAAATAGGTTCCTGTTAAAATCCAAGAATCTTTTTGTTTAATTTTATTTAACATTTTTTTAAATAAAACAACAGAACCAGCAAAAAATAACCAAAAAAACACAGGAATATTTTTTATAAACGGACCAAAACTTGCCCCCCATTCTGTAAAAAAAGGCTGCCTACTTTCAGCAACAGTTACTCCCCATCTCCCATAAGTTGGTTTAAAAATTATTTGATGTACTCTATTTACTTGACTAACAATAAAACTAGGACCTAAAATAATTGATATCAAAATAAAAATAAAAATAAATGCAATAATCATTGAAATAATATTTTTAGGAAGTTTGATTTTTTCAAGTATTTTAAGTTTAGATAATTTTGTGTTCCATATAATAAAATGTATTAAAAAGATTAAAAAAATTAAAAAACAAACTGCAGTATCTAAACTTGTTAAAATTAAATCTACTAATGGAATTTTATTTGAAAAAAAGAAAAATATTAATATCAATGAAACAAAAAGCCAGGAAGAATATACTATAAATTCTTTTTTATGAATTTTATTTAAGATAAATGAAACAAAGCTAGCAAGTGCGATTGTTAAGAGTAAGTAAAGAACCCCGCCCCAAACTAATCTCATTAAAGCAGTAACAATTCCAGCTAAAATAGCAAAAATTATAGCTTTTTTTAAATTTTCAGATTTCCATGCTTTTAAAAACAAATAAAATGCAAGAAACATAAAAAAGAAAGCAGTAGATTCTTTTTCAGGAATTCCTGCTATTGTTCTTGATAAAAACGCAGGAATAACTATCATAAAAAAACTAGAAATTAATGCAATAATATTAGCTTTAACCTTACTCTCCTTAGTTTTTCTAATAAAGATTTCTCTGACAAAAAGAAAAAAAACAATTATTGTCAGTGCGAACATTATTACAGGAAAAATAGCAGCTGCATAAATAACGCTAACATCTGAAAAAATATTTAAAAAAGAATAAGTCCATACAATCATATAGGGTAATAGAGGGGTTTCTATAGAAGTATCAAATCCTAAAGGAACATTTCTCATCATATCTACTTCTGGTAAACCTCCTTGCTCAACAATTGTCTTAGTATATCTAAAAAATAACCAAGGATCTAAATCAGGTCCTAAAGTCCATGTATTTGTAGTAATATCCCATAAACCAGGATTTCCTCCATGATCTAGCATAGGCATACTTCTAAGATAAATACCTAAAATTACAGCAATTAGTAAGAGAATAATAACCCAAAGGTTTTTTGCCTTAAAAAAACCAAGTATTTTCTCTTTTCTTTCTTTAATAATCTTTTCTGTTTGTTCTATATTAATTTCCCCTCTAGTATCTTCAATAAAATTCTCTTCTATTGTTTCTTCTTGTTTATCATTATCTTTTTTAATATCAGTATTACTAACATCTATGCTTCCAACATTTAATTCTATTCCTTCAACCATTTTTTTGTTTAATTTATATCTCTATAAATCTTTGAGCCTTATTATCTGATTTCATAAGCTTAATCTTATCATCTCTATCTCTTCTTATGCTTATAAGATATAGATATTTGTTAAGTTCTATTTATATTATTAACTCTTTTTTATCCCTTTAATCACAACTGTCCTTGTAAAAAGGGCAGGATAAATTTTAGAAAATTTATTTATTATTTTATCTATTATTAGAAAAACTTTCTTTTTAAATCCTGTGCCATGGGCACCAGTTCTAGAATACCACTTATAATCTGTTTCTTTGATATGCACATAATCTGAAAAAAAATCTAAAACATCTTTAACTCTTGGTAAATGAATATGTCTATGTTTTTCAACAACCATAAAAGGTTCTTGAACACTTGTTTTTTTACCTATTAAATAATTAAATCTGCAATAAAAATTATATTCATTAGGCATAGATAGAAAAAATAAAGCATTTGGCTTTGATATTCTTAAAAGTTCTTTCATTACTTTATGTGGATACATAGTATGTTCTAATGTTTCTAAACAAACTATAATATCAAATTGATCATCAGAAATAGGCATTGGAAATTTATCTAAATTATGTATATAATTTTGTTTTCCTGCAACATCTAAACTAAAATAGTTTACATTTTCTGGTAATAATTCTTTCAAATAATTTTCTGCTGCACCAATATCTAAGAGGTTATAGGTTTTATCTTTAGGAAGTCTCCAAATAGTGTTAATAGGCAAAATAAATGCTCCCCCATCATTTCTTAGTTTAATTTTTTTCATGTATAAAGTATAAAAATCACCCCTCCAATATCCTCCCAATTTCTTCTAAAAGTTCTTCTGCAGATTTATCTTTTTCAAAACGATCTGTACCACAATGAGGGCATTCCAAGGGGTTTTCTTTTTCTGTTTCAAATCCATAATTACAATTTATACAAATATATTTAACCATTTTGATGTTTTATCAGTATTTTTACAAGCGCATAGGAGTTTAATTATCTAGCAAGGGCACATCCCTTCCGTAACACTCTCTTTGCTTAATCTTATCATCTATATCTTTCTATGCTTATAAGATATCAGTTTTATTAAATATTCAGGTCTTTTCTATACAATTTTATTTAGTATAACTGCTTTTTAAATTTATTTAATGTACAATTATTAGGTTATATTAAGCAATGTTTAAAAATAAGAATTAACTAGATATACATAATAAAAAAGGAGGAAATATTAATAATCAGTATCTTATAAATCAAGATGAAGAGGAGAATCATCTAAGCTACTCATAACAAGGCTTAAGATTTATAGAGATATTAGTTTAAAATAAAACAAATAAAATGCTAGAAATGCTTGTTAATCCAAAGAAAGCAGAAAAGCGCCCATGGGAAATGTTTTTTATTGGGGCATTTTATGCAACAGTGTCTTTGCTTTTAGTTAAATGGATATTTTCAGGAGACCCTGTTCTTTCAAAATACACAGGAATCTTAGTTGTTACTTTTGTTGTTATGTTTTCAATACCATTTATATATTATGCAATTAAAAATGAAGAAGAAAAAGATTTACAGATAAAAGGATTTAAATTATTATTAAAAGAGCATACAAAAGCACTTACTTATTTTATGTTTTTGTTTATGGGTTTTATTGTAGCATTTTCTTTTTGGTATATTGTTTTTGCAGATGGAAATCAAAATTTTAGGGCCCAAATTGAAACATATTGTATTATAAACAAACCAGCATATTTTGAAGAATGTGTTTCTGAATATGGCATAAAACATGTTTCTAAGACAACTGCTTTTTTAACTGCTAAAGACAAAATAGTTAATATTTTTGCAAATAATATCTATGTTTTAATATTTACTTTAGTGTTTTCTCTGCTTTTTGGTGCAGGAGCTATATTTATTTTAGCCTGGAACGCAAGTGTAATAAGTGCAGCTATAGGAATATTTTCAGAATCAAATTTAGCCAACCTTCCATTAGGGTTAATGAGGTATATGATACATGGGGTTCCTGAAATAGGAGCATATTTTGCAGGAGCTTTAGCAGGAGGAATTATTAGTATAGCAGTAATAAGGCATGACATTCATTCAGAAAAGTTTTGGATAATCCTTCAAGATTCCTTAAATTTGGTCATATTATCTGTAGTACTGCTCTTTGCTGCAGCCTTAATTGAAGTTTTTATAACTCCTGTTTTGTTTTAAAAAGAGGCAAATATTAATATCCTATCAAAAATAAAGAGATACTTAACTTAGATTAAGTTATTCAACAACTTAAAAATTAATCAAATTCCAGATAAAATAACAAAAATGCAAAAACAAAAAAGATTTAATCAAATTAGTAAAAAAATAAAATCTATTAAAATCCAAGGAGCAAGAGAAATAGCAAAAGCAGGTTTTCAAGCATATCAATTAATACCAACTATAAAATCAAAGAAAAAACTTCTTTCATTAAGACCAACAGAACCAATGCTTGAAAAAGCTCTTGAAATAGCAGATAAAATTTCATATAAGGAATTATTAAAAAAATTAGATAGAAATCAAGAGGCAATTAACAAACAAGTTTTAAAATTAATTAAAAACAATTATGTGATTTTTACTCATTGTCATTCTTCAACTGTTGTTGATGCTTTAATTTATGCAAAAAACAAAGGCAAAAATTTTGAAGTTTATAATACAGAAACTCGCCCACTTTATCAAGGAAGAAAAACAGCAAGAGAATTAAAAAAAGCAGGAATTAAAACAACAATGTTTGTAGATTCTGCAGCAACAATTGCTTTAACAAAATCACAAGGAACAAAAGATGTTGATTTAGTTTTATTAGGTGCAGATGCAATAACAAAAAAAACAGTAATAAACAAAGTAGGAAGTGGAATGTTTACACAAATTGCAAAAACAAATAAAATTCCAGTTTATATTTTATCAGATTCTTGGAAATATTCTAATAAAAAAATTCAACTTGAAAAAAGAAATTTAAAAGAAGTTTGGAAAAAAACCCCAAGAAAAATAAAAATCCAGAATTTTGCATTTGAATTAGTAAAAAAACAAAATATTACAGGAATTATCTCAGAATTAGGAAAACTTTCTTACCCAGAATTTTTAAAGAAAGTTAAATGAATTTCATAATAAATATCTTCTAAGCATAGGAAGAGATACAGATGATATGTTAAGTCACCTTCTTTTATATAACTTAAGATATAATAAGATACTAAGGAATTAATCACATAAAACCTTAAATAACTAAAATATCAAATACCAATATTAAAAAAGGTAAAATGATATCTTGGTTTGAAAAACATAATAAAATTTCTTGGATAATTACTATTTTAATTGCAATTGTTATTTTTTATTTATCCTCCTTAAGTTTTAAAAGTGCTCCTTTAGGAGGTTTTGGATACAAAACAATTATATATCATTTTTATGCATTTTTCTTTTTTAGTTTTTTTTTACTTATTTCTTTAATTAAAGGGAAAAAGAAAAACTTAATTTTTACAGGTCTTGTTTTAGCGATTTTTTATGCGATCAGTGATGAAATTCATCAGTTATTTGTTATAGGAAGAGCATGCACAATTTCTGATATTTTAATAGATTGTATAGGTATTTTATTAGCAGGTTATTTGTATTTACTACTATTAGTTTCTAAGAAATAAATTAAATAAACAATTTCACTGCAAACCAAAAATCTTTCTTAACCCCATACTAAAGACAATAGAAGAACCAATATACCACCAAATCCATGTAGAAGCAATTGTAGTCTCTGCAAAAGTTGATCTTAACCAGCCAAGAAGAATTAATAAAGGGATAATTGTAACTAGCATTGGTTTAAAAGAATGTTTTAATTGCTCAGGCATATCTTCCATCATTTGTTTATTAAGCTCCATTATCTTTGCAGGATCATGTTTGAATTCTTTAATCTCAAGCCTAAGGGCTTTTTGCTTGTCCTTTATTTCTTTCATTCTCACCCTATCTGTCATAAAATAAGTAACAACTGTTATAAACAAAGTAACTATAAGTGATAAAATAATAATTGCTGTTCTTGGATTAGCTTGAATTAATTCTGTTATTGGCATTTTTTTGTTTTTTATTATTTATCTATATTTTGTAAGACTTAAAGTTATGGAGATGAGTAACTTAAACTTATCCTCTTTATCTCTCCCTATGCTTATAAAATATTAGTTTCCCCTCTTTATGGTTTTAATAATAGGGTTTAGTTTTTAAATCTAAGCACCCATCATTTTTTTCATTGCAGGATGCATATCCATTGCATGTTGTTGTGCAATGTTTTCATAAAACTGGAATATAATCATAATCCCTAATAATAATGCAGTTCCTGCCACTAAAGCTCCTAAAATATCTGCTAATGCAGCTAATAATCCAATAGCCATACCACCCATTATTGTTAAAGGCATAACATATCGTTTTAATATAGATTCTAAAATTCTTTCATCTTTTCTAAATCCAGGAATTTGTAATCCTGATTTTAAAATATTTTGAGCTTGAGCTGAAGCATCCATTCCAGATGTTTTAACCCAAAATACAGAAAACAAAGCAGCAAAAAACATAAAAAATACAACATGTCCAAATATTTGCCCTAATAATCTCCATTCCCAACTTCCTTGAATTATTCTTGCAACAATATTTGTTGAACCAACCCAATACAAAAATCCAGAAACTGCTTGACCATTTACAACATTACCTAAGATAGTTGGTCTTCCCATCCAATTTTGCAGCAATCCACCAAATAATTGCAGATTGGCAATTAAAGCAGCTGTTAAAATAACAGGAATAACAGAAGCATAAAAGAATTTTAATGGCCATTTCATTGAATAACCTCTTATTCTATCATAAGATAAAGGAATTTCAATTTTTAATGATTGAGCCCATACAACCCCTAAAAATAAGATAACTGTTGCAAGAATAGCTGCTAAAGCCAACATAGCACCCTGAGAATCTGCATTCATTAAACTTATGAATAATGCAATTATTCTTCCTGATGCTTGGAATTGTCCTTCTGAACCTAAAAATCCAAATGCTGCTGTAAATAATCTCCAACCTACTCCTGCTGCAATAAACAAACTTACCCCACTTCCAAATCCCCATTTTTGGCAAACCTCATCCATAAATAATATTGCTAAACCACCAAGTATTAATTGCCCTATAACAATTGCAGTATAACCAGGCATTGCTTCAAGTCCTCGCATTAAAACATATATTAATGCTTCAAAAAATATAAAAAAGAAAACCATTAATTTTTGTAAACCTACAAAAAATTTCTTCCCTTCAACAGTTGATGTATCAATATCTAAAATTTTGCTTCCAACTAATAATTGTAAGATAATAGAAGCCATTACAATTGGTCCAATACCTAAGCTTATAATTGAACCAAAACTTGTTCCCATAATAACTGCTAAATATTCAAATCTTTCCATAGCATTATTTGCTAGACCATAAAGAGCAATATTAGAAAGAATAAAAAAAGCAACAAGAATTATTATAGTCCATTTTAATTTAACATTAAAACTTAATTTCTTTTCAGTAGGACTTTGCACTTCTGGCAAGTTTTTTAATATGTCTTTAAATTCCATTTTTTTATTATATTTTGGAATCTTATAAGCTCATAAAAGAGAAATTATCTGAGTAGCTTAATTTCCTCATCCATACATCTTCCTACACTTATAAGATATTGATATTTTTATTTATTTTCAGTTATTTCTTTCTCAGTTTTTTCTTTTACTTTAACAATCTTTTCTTTTTTAGCAGGAACAATAATTTTTCCACCTGCTTTTTCTATTTTTTCTTTAGCACTTTTAGTAAAAGCTTTTGCAGTTATAGTAACTGCTTTTTCAATATCTCCATCTCCAAGAATTTTAAAGTCTTTTAAATCAATTTCAGATTGTCCTTTGAATTTTTCATTAATTTTCCTTAAATTAATAACTTTTGATCTATCTTTTTTCAAAGATAAACTTGTAATTCCCCTATCTCTTTTTCCAAAATATTTGTTTCCATATAATTTATTGATTAAAGTTTTTTTATGATCTGCTCTTTTTCCTGTTCCTGCCATACCTGTTCCACCCCTGTGTCCTCTACCTTTATGTTTTTTTCTAAAGCCCCAGCCATGAGAGTTTGAACCTCTCATCCTTACTGCTTTCTTTTTCTTCTTTATTTTCATTACCATTTTTAGTTTGAAGTTATAGAAACATGCGAAAAAATTGCATATTGTATTGCTCCTCCAGTGCGTATATCCATTGCATCTAAATTATCTCTATACTTTTTGGTATCAATACCATTATTTTCAGCAAATTCTAAAAGTTTAGCAATTTTTCCTCCTGCTTTTAATTTATCATTTGGGCTAACTTTAGAATTTAAAAAAACAGCTCCAGTTTTTAAGATGTTTATTCCGATTTCTTCTGCAAGATGCCTTTTACTCATTTCTCCCATCTTACAACATCCTCACAATTAATTTATTTATATCAGCTTTATTATTTCCTAAAACTCCTTTTGGGTATTGCAGTTTACTTTTAATTCCTTTTCTTGGAGGATGTAATCTAAAAAAAGGTTTTAATTTACCATTTACTTTTTTCCCACGAGCTTTTAATAATTTATCATAAGTTTCTTTATCAATTTCACCATAAGCAACATAATATTTTACTTTTTCCAACATTCCTTTTAGAGATTCATTTAAAGTAACAACAACACAGGAATATTTTCTTCTTAATCTTAATTTATATAAAGTATCCTCTATATCTCTACTAACCTTTACCATCCCTGATATCCTAATTATTGCTATTTTTTTTTCAGATACTGGTTTTTTAATATTTTTTTCCATTTTGTTTATATTATTTTTCTTTATATGTTTTAACTAATAACAGCTTTGAAGATGAATAGCTAAATCATCTCATCTCTCCCTATGCTTATAAGATATTGATTTTGTTATTTTTTGTATTCTTACATTTATATTTACCTTTACCATCCCTTTCTATTTTTAAATTATTTTTGCCTTTATGCTACTTCTATTGTATCTTCTGAAAACCCAAGATTAATCAAAGCAGGTTTAATTGCTTTGGAGTGATCTCCTTGGAGTTCAACAGTGTTGTCTTTTATTGTTCCTCCACATGCTAAAGTCTGTTTAAGACTTTTTGCAATAGTTTTCAAGCCCACACCTTGAAATCCAGAGGCAATTGTTATCAATTTTCCAAACCTTTTCTTTTCAGTTCGGACATGTATTCTTTGCTCTGTTTTAGCTATTTCTTCACAAACACAAGCTTGTAAAGGCAATCCACATTTTGGACATATATCCATTGTTTTATTTTTCCTTGTTCTCTCCAGAATTTAATCTTTTGAGTGTAAGTAATCTTGCAATTGTTCTTTTAATTTCTCTAGTCTTCATTTTTCCACCTTTGCCTGAGCTAATTTTATTTTTAATTAATTCCATTTTTAATTCTTTTGTTTTTCCTTCGATTTCCTTTTTAGACATCTTTGAAATATCTGTTGTTTTTAATATTGCCATTTTATTTTTTTAACTCCTTAACCCCTTCTTTAACTTCTTGTTTAATCTCCTTATCAGCTTGTTTTTGAGTAATCTTATGTTTCTCTACTTTTTCTTCTGTTTTAGTTATTTCTTTAGCTAATTCTTTTTCTTCCTTTTCTATTTTTTTATCTGTTTCTTTCTTAGGTTTTTTCTTTTCTTTCTTGTTTTTAATAGGTTTTTTTATTTTTTTAGGTTTTGGTTTTTTTTCAACTTCTTCTTCAGATTTTTCTTTGGTTTTCTTTTTGATAAAATCTTCTTCTTCAGGTTCTTCATTTATTTGCTTTTTTATTTGCTCATCAATATCAATTTTATCATAAATTCTTGCATTAGGAGACATAATTGCTACTTTTATTCCAATAATTCCTGTTTTAGTTAATGCTGTTGCTTGTGCTCTGTCAATTTCTTTGCTCGGCTCTCCTGCTTTTTTTAAATAACCTTCTGCAAATCTCCAAGTTCTTGATCTTTCACTTGGAAGTTTTCCTGATAATCTTAATTCACAACCCAATGCACCAGCATTTATAATTTCTTGCAATTTCCGATATGCAATAACCTTGAATTTCAAATTACCCATTCTTTCTAAAGCCATTGAAATTTCATCTGCAACTAATTGAGCGTCAAACAAAGGGTTTGCAATTTCATTTATTTCAATATGAGGGTTTTCAAGTTTAAATCTGGTTTTTAAGATTGTTGTTAATTCTTGTATCTTCTCTCCCCGTCTACCTATAACTAATCCAGGTTTACTTGTTGAAATAATGATTTTTTCACCTATAGGAGTATATTCAATATCTAATCTACTAATTTTACCTTTACCTAAATTTCTCTTTATGTATTCTTTTATTCCAAATTCTTCTTTCTTTAAGTTTATGAATTTTCTTTCTTCCATCTTACATCTCCATAGTTTTCTTTAGAGCATCTATGCATGCTTTAGCTAAATTTATTGTTGTTCTAATCTTCCCATTAGTAACACTATAAACATCTTTGATTCCAGCTAATTTCAATATTTTCTTGCATTCATCTCCGATAACTAATCCTGTTCCTTGAGCTGCAGGAATTAACTTCACTTTACAACTTCCCATCTTTCCTTTAACAATAAATGGAACAGTATGAGCTTCTTCACAAACACAATCAAAACTTGCACATCCTCTTTTAATTTTCATAATATTAAGTTTAGCTTTTCTTAGAGCTTTTGCTCTTGCAGGAAGTGTTTCTTTTGCTCTTCCATAACCTAATCCAACATAACCATCTTGATTTCCAACAACACACATACATGAAAAAGTTGGGACATTTCCTTCTGCAGTTTTTTTCTGAGTTTGTCTCCAAGCCCTTCTTTTACCTCCTCCGAATTTTCCTTTTGCCTGCCCTATATTAAGAATCTCTGAGTTTAATTTTAATAAAATATCTACAATTTCTGGTTCAAGTATTTTATGTTTTAGAGCTTCATCTATGTTTTTAATTTTTCCTGCTTTGACAAGTTTGCCTAATTTTGTTTTAGGTATCCAGGATTCCAAATGTTTCTCATGCTCTTGTTTTATTCTTTCTTCTCTGATTTTAGCTATTTCTTCTTTGCTTCTTTTAGGTCGATTAAATCTTCTTTCCATTTTTATTGTTTTTCAACCTCCTTTAATTCTTTAGAGTTATTGACCTCTTTTATGTCTTTTACTTTAACTCCAATTTTATCTATAATGGGTTTGATATCTAATTTAATATGCTCTCCTTGTATCCTTTCTTTAGAAGGCATAATCTTTTCATTATAATCTATTTCTATTCCAGAATCTGCTAATCCTTTAACAGCAGCATAAATCCTTGAACCTTTTGTATTTGGTATAAGTCCTGTATCTAATATAATTTTTTCTTTCAATTGTTTAGCTTTTTTCCCTAATAATAATCCCCCTAAATATGCCGCACTTATTGATTTTAAACTTCCTTTTCTTTCTTCTGGCCATTCTAATTTTAATAATTCTTTTGTATTAACAGAATAAAGAACTTTATCTTTAGCATGTTTACTTTCAATTATTTGCAATATGATGTATCTATTTGTTTTTCTAATAACTAATCTTGGAAATTTTCCTTTAAGTAAAATCAATCTTTTATTATAATTTGTTTTTGCTTGTCTTCTCCGTTTTTTATCTATTTTTCTTTGTTTTTTCATTTTTCTAATTCTCCATTTCCCCCATTTCCATAAAGGACCCAACAAATTTTCTAGGCAAATCAAGGATGAAATTTTGTTTTTTTGGAACATAACACTTTGGTTTTCTTAGGAATCTGTGAGTAGGCTTTTCACAAGGATTGCTACTATCATAGGTTGTACATTTAAGTGCAAGACCACATTCACTATAGTTTCCTATCATTTTTTCTTCTCCTTAGGTTTTGTGGTTTTTTCTTTAATGTCTTTTTTTGGTTTTTTAGCCTTAACAATTTTCTTTTTAGTTTTTGGTTTTGTCTTTGAAACCACAATTTGATTAAGATTAACTTCTTCTAATCCTTCTAAATGTTCTTTAAGATGAGCTTTACTTCTGAAATCTCTCATTCTTATTTTTTTTCTTAGTTCTAAAAACAATTCATTAGTAATTATTCCTTGTTTTTTTAAATGTCTTAAATATTCTCTTAATTTTCTAGTTATTTTAACATAAGTTTGTTTTCTTTTCTTAACTTTCTTTTTGATTTTTCCAGGACCTCTTTTAGTTTTTCTTTTTTTAATCCTTTTTCTTCCTTTAATTGGTTTAATTGTAATTATCCCTTCTTTATACAAGTCTTTAATATCTTGTTTTGTGATTGCTTCTTTTATTTCAGCAAGATTTTCACTATTAAAATGAATTCTTTTCTTTCCAGTCTTTAATACCTTAGATGCGAGTTGTTTTTTCTTAGATAAGTTCATTTTTAGTTTCTCCCAGCTTCTCCTTGAATTTTTCTTGCAGTCAATCTTATATCTTTTCCTAATAAACCATTAAGAGCAAGAGCAGCTACATCTAAGGAAGTCATTCTTAGTTTATATTTTTGTCTTTCAGGTTCTTCTAATTTTGAAAATCTATCTGAAAATTCTTTATGAAGTTGAGCATTTAACTCTAAAGCTTCCTTATAATCTTTATCACGCATTAATTGATGATATCTTTCTTGAGTTGTTATTAATTCTTCATTATTCATTTTCAATTGCCTCGTCCATAATTATTTGATTTAATTTGTTTTTTATTATCTTTCTCAGTATCTCTACTCATTAATTTCTTACTCTCAGTAGGTTTTTCTTCAGATTTTTTAGAGATATCAGTTGGTTTTTCGTTTGGTTTTTCAGTAGTTTTTTCTTCAGTAGTTTCTGTTTTAGTTTTTTCTCCTTGAATTTCTTTTTTTGCTTCTTTAGCTTCTTGTTTTGCTTTTTTCTCAGCTTCTTTTTTAGCTTTTTTATCTTTCTCAATTTTTCTAGCATTTCTTTTAGCTTTTTTATCTTTAACTTTCTTTAAGTTACTTTCAATTTTTTCTAAAGCCTTTTTTGCATCAATTGATAATTTGATATTGTTCTTAATAGCATAATCTAAAAGATCTTTTCTTTTTTTACTACCAATCTTAGCAATAATTGCAATCTCATCTTTACTAATCTTTTTTAATTCCTTAAGATTATTAACTATAACAGGACTTAGTCCTTGAATCAATCCTCTTTCTTTTTTATCGCTTCTAAATCCAATACTAACACCCTGTACATGACCTTTCATCTTTAATCTAATTTTATTATCAATACCTTTAGCTTTCCTATATTTTTGTTTATTTTTCCTTCTAACTCCTAGTTTTGAGTATTTTCTAAAATCTGTTCTCATGAATTTTTGTTTTTTCTTTGCCATTTTATTATTTTCCTCAATATCTCTTAACTCCTAATAGCCTTGAAGATTAGTAAGGTATACTTCTTAATTTTATTTATTATTGATATTTTAAATTCTATTATCATCTTACAAAAACCTCCTAGTTGGTTTTTCAATAATAAATATTCCGTCTTGGAAAATTCTTCTATCTTTTTTCTTTACTTTTGTTCCTTTTTCAATATTTGCAGCACATTGCCCTGCTTTTTCTATATTTATTGATTCAATTTCAATAAATTCTTTATCTATTTTAATATCAACCCCTTCTATTAATTTTATTATTCTATCTTTTTTCTCTCCTAAAAAATTCTTAACAATTAATTGATTATTTGCTTTATCATGTTCAACAGTTATTGGGAAATGAACTGTAGAAATCTGAAGTTTATATTTAAATCCCTCAGTTAATCCTTTAATCATATTCCTTATATGAGCTTTAGTTGTTCCAAAAATCTTTTTTTCATTTTTAGTTGTACCAGATTCAACAATAATTTTATTTTCTTCTATTTTTACATTTATTCGTGAATTTAATATTCTTTTAAGCTCAGAACTATCTTTTTTCATAATTATTTCATCATCTTCAATATTTACATTAATTCCTTCTGGAATTTCAATTTCTTCTTTTAGTTTTTCTTTTTCTGCCATTAGAACATATAAGCTATCAAGCATCCTCCTAGATTTTCTTTTTCAGCATCATAATGTATCATTAAACCTTTATTTGTAGAAATAATCACTAATCCAAAATTTTTTGCTGGAAGATATCTCCTCACATAATGGTTTATCTTTTTAATAGATACAGTATATCTTGGCTTAATTGCCTGAATTTCATTTAATTTTTTAATCTCAACTTTTATTTCTCTTCCATCAACTTCATAATCTAAAAATCCTGATTGCTTAGCTATATCTAAAATATTTCTAAGTAGTTTTGAATGCTTTTTTATAACTACCTTAGTTTTTCTTGCCTTTTTGGCATTCATTATTTGGTTTAATGCATCTGCAACAATATCTTGTGACATTTTATTTGTTTATTCTATTTTTATTTATAATATTAAAATCCCTAAGTTCTGTTATGAGTAGCTTAATTCTCTCATCTTCATCTCGTAATATTTTATAAATTAGTTTAATTTCCATTTTATTTTAACTATATTTTTTAAATCCTAAATCTTCAGCAATTTCTCTAAAACAATGTCTGCATAAATTTAGACCATATTTATTTATCATAGCACCAAATCTTCCACATTTTTCACATTTTTTCTTAGCTATCCCTGTTGTTCTTTCCTTAGGTTTGTTATGTTTGATATATTTATCTCTAATAACAGGTTTTCTTTTAAACTGTTTCAATGCTTTTCTCCAATCACTTGCTGTCATTTTAAATTATCTCCATTCCAAAATTTATCTTTAAAAAATCAATTATCTCTTGTTTTGTAACATGTTGTTTCTTAGGATACTTTCCCCTCTTTATTTTTTTTATTTTAACTCTCTTCCCTTTTCTTTTGAAAACAACATCAACTTCAAAACCTAAAATTCCAACATCCCTATTATATTCTAATCCAGGAACCTCAATATATTCTGGAATTCCAAATGAGAAATGATTTTCAGTTATTTTTTTATTTGAAATCTCATTTTCTAAAACTGCAAAAAATCTTTTTAATAAATTTTTAATTTGTTCTTTATTTCTTATTGTAACTTTACATCCACTTTCTTTTCCAGGAGCAATTGCAAAAGCAGGAATTCTTCTAGTAGATTTTAATCTCTGTATTTTTCTTTTAGTTATCATTTCAAGTAATTTTATTGATTTTTCAAGTTTATCTCCAATTCCTCCGCAATTAAGCACTATTTTCTCAATTTCAATTTCTCTCATTATATTTTGTTTAATTTCATTTACCTTCATATCTAATTCTTCAGAGCTTGAGCTATTCTTATCATTCTCTCCTTTTTGGATCATAACCTTTTCTAAAGGTTTGTTTTTATTAGATATTGGTTTTTCTTTTTCAATTGGTTTTGTTAGTTGTGCCTCCATTTTATCCAGTTACAATTATATTTTTAATCCAAACATTTACCTTTCCTTCATCTGAAATTATTTTAGCAATTGATTTACCCCCTCTATCCATAATTTCCTGTATTTTTCCTTGATGTCCAGCATGTTTTCCCTTTGTTACAAACACATTTGATCCTTCTTTCATTGAAATTATTTTCAATATTTTATTATCCTTAAGGTCTAAAATAACAGAATCCCCTGTTTTGACTTTTTCATCAGAAATTATATTTTTACCATGCATTAGATTTAATTGCATTTTTTTATTAGATAAAGTTTTTTTACTAATTACTTTGAAAATTTTTGTTTTAGCTTCTTCATCAGGAATTTCTTCAAAAATCATTTTTTTGCTTGTTGATAACATTGCTCTATAGTTCTTTTTAATATCAGGAAAATTAATTACATCAAATAAGCAAACAGGATAATTTGTTTCCTCAATATTTTTATGATTGATTTGAATTCTTCTTTCATTTATTATTCTCTTTAATTCCTTTTTATTTTTAACAAGTTTAAGAATATCTCTCATAACAACCACTAAAGAAATTGCATTATTTTTATTATGGCTTGGTACAGCTAAGTATTTTGTTCCTTTTCTTGGAACAGGCCAAAATTTTCCAATTTTATTTCTTTTCAGGTGTGTCATTTTTGTTTTTCCCCTTAAGTTTAATTTCAGTATCTGTTTTTTTATTCTCAGTAGTTTTCTCTTTAGATTTATTTTCACTCTTTAAGGATGGTTGACTTGTTAAGGAAACCTTGGTTTCCTTACGGTTTCTTTCAATAGCCATTTTCCTTTTTTTATCTTCTAAATTTAGTTCTTGAATTTGTAAATTTGAAGCATTAAACCAAACATTAATTTTGGTTCCATCTTTTTTAGTTCTTTGAAGTCCTTCAATACTTACTCTTGATTTTTTTAAATCTACTGAATTTATTTTTCCAGTTTTTTTTCTAAATTCTCCTTTCATGATTTTTACTTTATCTTCTTTTTTTAATGGAAAACTTTTCCTTCCATATTTTTGTTTAAGAGCTTTGCTTAAATTTGCAGATAAAAATTTTCTTTTAATATGAAGCGGAGCATTAGCTCTGTATTTTCTTTGCTTTCGAGGTTGTCTACTTGCTTTCCAATGTTTTGAAAATTTTTGTTTCATTTTCTATATTAATTTCCAATACAAATCGTTTAATTCAGTAAGTGAATGATAAGTTTTTGGTAATTTTTGTAACAAACTTTTAGTTTTTGCTAAGCTTAAAGAGATTCCCAGATTAGTTAACCCCTTTCTAAGTCGGTCTTTTCTACTATCTCCAGAAGTAACATCTTCTGAACAACTTAACCCAACTGTTAGGTTTCTAACTTTTTCCAATTCTTGCCTTATTTGATCCTCAATATTTTGATAATTATTATTTTGTTTCATTTTATTTATACAACAAATTTAGTTATTTTACCTAAGAATTTCCATCTTTCAGAAACTTCTTTTGCTATTGGTCCTTTAATTTGAGTTCCTTTTGGATTTCCTTTATCATCTTTTAATAATGCAACTGCATTATCCATAAACGCAACTCTTTGTCCTGTATTTCTTCTAAAAGGTTTTCTTTGTCTTATTACAACTGCATCAAAAACTTCCCCTTTCATTTCAGGATTTCCTTTTCTAACAGATATTTTTACTTTATCTCCAATTTTAGCATATTGCTGTCTTCCTTTTTTAGTTTTTCCACCTTTTACACTAACAATTCTAACAATTCTTGCCCCACTATTATCACTTGCTAAAACATTGCTTCCAAGATTTAATCCTCGAGTTAATTTTGCTCCTACGCCTTGCATTTTATTTTAGTTCCTCCATTAAAACTCGATTATCACTAAATTTTGTTCTTAATTTTTGTTTTATAATAGGCAAATCTTCTTTTGTTCTTTTCATAAGAATTTTAACCCCTTTTTCATCAATACAAGGTCCTGTAAAATCTTTTTCAAGCCATATTTTGAAAAGTTCCTCAAAATCTCTTACCCATTCTTCACAAGCTCCATAAGCCCATCTAGCAAGAGGAGGTTTATCTGTTCTTAGAGATAAATCTCTATTAAAATCATAATTATATATAAATCTCTTATATTCTTTTACAATATTTATTTCCATTTTATTTTTCTCCCCCCCTAATTTTTTTTACAACAATAAAATGAACTATTTTGCTAATTGGCCTGCATTCTTTAATTTCAATATAATCTCCAATATCAATGTCATGGCTCATACACTCAGGTAATCTTGCATGAAGTTTTGTTTTTCTTTTAGCATATCTTTCGTATTTCTTAATATAAATAGTTCTTTCAAATTCAATACAAACTCTTTTAGGAAACTTTCTTATAACTTTCCCTTTAAAAGTTCTTCCCCTAAGACTTGTATGCCCATGTATTGGACAAAACTTATCATTGCAATTTGTTTTTTTATCTGCCATTTTTATTTCTTTTTCCTCACACGTTTAATTAATTTAAGTTCAACATGAGTTCTTTTAAATTTTCCTTTACCAAATCTCCTATAAGGTCTTGAGGCAATATTTGCCTTGCAAAATATTTTATATTTTTCTAATTCTAATTCATTCATCAAAGCATTTGCTCTTAAACTTTTTAATAATAAAACAAAGTGTTTTGAAGCTTTTACAGGATATCTTCCAGACATCATCTTTCCTTTTCTATGAGGTATTTCCCCAGTCATAGGAACTGCTATTTTCATTTTTTCAGCTTGTTCCATAATAGAAATTGCTTTATCAATATCTTTATTTCTTATAAGATTACAAATAGCAATAGCATATTTTGTTGAAATAGGCAAGTTTTTCCCATTAACAATCGCCTCTGTTTTTCTTGGGCCTTTGTGTTCTGGTTTTTTGATTGGTTTTTTATCATCTTTATCTATATCTTTTTTTTCACCTAAGTTACTCTTATCATCACTTGATATTTTAGGAGATACTGGTTTATTTGTTTCAGTTTTTTCTTTAATATCTTCCTTAACTTCTTGTTTAATTTCTTTATCAGCTTGTTTTTGAGTAATCTTGTGTTCTTCTACTTTTTCTTCTGTTTTAGCTACATCTACAGCTATTTTCTTTTCTATTTTTTGTTCTTGTTTATTTTCTTCCATCTTACTTCACACTTAGAGAAGAGCTTGAACGAGTTGCACCAACCCCTGCTGCTCCATGTTTAACTTTATTTCTAGTAACAGAAAATTCTCCTAATCTATGTCCTAACATTTCTTTTTCAATTTGAACAGGAACAAATTCTCTTCCATTATAAACACTAATTCTTAATCCAACTATTTGAGGAACAATTACCAAGTATCTTGAATGAGTTTTTATTGGTCTTTTTTTCAAAGCTTTATCTTTACATTTTAAAACGAATTTTTGTAATTCATCAGATTGTCTTAATGCTGTTCTTCTTTCATTTGATTTAAGTAATCTAGCAAATTCCCGAATATCCATGTGATTTAATTCTTCCATAGTTTTTCCTCTGTACTTAAATTCTTTCTTTGTTAGTTTAAATTTTTCTTCCATTTTTATTTTTTCTTCCCTGTTCTACTTGGACTAAGATGCCCTACTTTTTTTCCAGGAGGGGCATTTCTCTTAGCAATTTTACTTTTGATTCTTTTTCCTCTTCCACCACCAAAAGGATGGTCAACTGCATTAACTTTAACAGGTGAAGTCCTATGCCATTTTCTTCCTTTAGATAGCATCATATGATGTTTTTTCCCTGCTCTAATAATTGGTTTTGTTAATCTTCCTTCTCCAGCAGCAATTCCAACAGTTGCTCTGCCATTTTCATTTAATTTTATTTTTCTTCTACCAATAATAATTTCAACACCCTTCTCATCTTTAACTAATATTAAAGCAGAACATCCTGAACTTCTCAAATATTTTCCTCCTGCTCCAGGAACTATTTCAATATTAAACACTTTTGTTCCTTGAGGAATATCTTTTAGTTTTAAAATATCTCCTATTTCAGGGATTTTATTTTCTCTTTCTTCATTAATCATTATTTCTTGCCCTTCATATATTCCTGATGCTGCAGGATTAAAGAAAATCTCTTTTCCAATCTTAATTTTAACAAGAGGAGCAGAATGTCCTTGGGAATTAAATAATTTGATTATTTTTCCTTTTCCAGAAGCTCTTAATGAAGGATATGTCACTTTATATTTGTAAGCTTTTGGTCTAACTCTAAAAGTTAAACTTCCTTTTCCTCGAGCTTGTTGTGTTATTCGTTTTCCCATTTTAATTTTTTATATTCCTATAAATCTTAAAGCTGAGTTGATGAATAGATAAAGTTATCATCTTCATATCTTTGTGCTTATAAGATATTAGTTTAATTGATTCCTCCTATATCATCCCCACCTTTGTTGCAATATCAATCGCAGGATTTTTTTCATTTAATTTAACATAAGCTAGTTTCTTATTTTTCCTTATTAAGATATTTATTGAATCTACTTTAACATTAAACATTTCTTCAAAATCTTTTTTAATCTGAGTTCTTGAAGCTCTTCTATCTATTTCTATAACTAAAGTATTATTAAGTTCAATTAATCTTACTGCTTTTTCAGTTGTCATTAATTTCATTTTTTCTTCTCCTTAGATTTTTTACTAATATCTGATTTTCCACTTAAGCTACTCTTCTTCTCTCTTGAAGTTTTATTAGATACTGGTTTATTAATTAATCTTTCTAAATCATTAACAGCTTCTTCAGTAAAAATTGTTAATCTTGCACCATTTGAAGCTAAATCACTAACAAGTAAATTATCAGAGTTAATAATTTCAATTCCTTTTATTTTCTTTTTGTTATTTTTTCCAATAATAAATAATATCCCTGCATTTTTTTTATATTTTCTTCCTCTTCGTGTTCCTTTACCAGCCCTAATAGCTTTTTTCTGAATAGCAACATTATATAAATTTCCTAAAATTTTCTCTAAAAATTTGAAAAAATCTTTTGTGTTTAAACCTAATGATTTATCTTCAAGAATTATGGGTAAATTAATTTCAACTTTTTCGTTTTTTAATGAAGCATATTTCTTTTTTATTTCATTAATAGAGCTTGTATATGTTAAAGCAGATAATAATGCTTTTTTCATTTCTTTTTTATTTATCTTTTTTAAATTAACATGTCCTTTTGGAGGATGTGCTCTTCTTCCACCTTTTACTGAAGGAATAATTGCACCTTGCCATGAAAATTGAGTTCCTCTTCTCCAAAAAATCTTTCTTGGAACTCTTGAAAGTCCTCTTCCTCTATCTGATTTCCAAGAATGTCTTCTATGTGTAACATTTCCAGAAGCAGATCTATTCATACCTGCCCTATATTTTGAAGAATGAGGTTGTTTTAATTTTTCAGCTTCAGCAATTTTACAAATAATATCTTCTCTTATTGGTTCTTCAAATAAGTTTGTTTCAATTTCTTTTGCTTTCTTTCCTGTTATGTTTAATATTTGTGCTTTCATTTTGTTATTTTAATCCAACTTGTTTTAGTTTATCATTAAAACCAGGATAATCTCTATTTAACTGAGGAGTATGAATAACCTCTGTTTTATTTTCATCAAAATACAAAACTCCTCTATTGATAGTAAGATTTTGTTTTAAAGCTCTATATTGACAGATTATATTTGGTGCACGTGGATGGGGAAGTAAAACTCTTATCATTCTCTGCTTAACAATATCAAGAAAGCCATTATCTATAGGGGTATTTTTATATCTATCTTCATTATAAATTAATCTAACTTTTATTAAACCTCTTTTTAAAAGAGAATTTATTTCTTCTAATTTTTTCATTTTTTTTCCTTGCATCTTCATCTTATCTCCAATAACTCATAGCTTTTTTTAGTTTGATTTTTAGTTGCTCTTAAAGGAACAGTAATTAATAATTGTCTTTTAGCAGGCCCTTGAATACTTCCATGAACAATAATATAATCTGTTTTAATCTTTCCAAAATACTTAAATCCTTGTGAAGGATTAATATCTTTTTCTTTTATGTCATTAATATCAATTATTTTATTATTATAAACAACTCTTGTAAAAAATCCCATTTGTCCTGCCATAGGTTGCATAAATTCAACTCTTGCAGGATGCCATGAACCCCCACTTCCAGGTCCTCTAACTCCTTTTTCAGATTTATGTGACTTTAAAGATAATCCAAATCTTTTTGTTGGTCCTTGTGTCCCTTTTCCTTTTGTAACTGCCCTAATATCAACAATTCCTTCATTAAAAACATCTTTAATAGAAATTTCTTTTGATAAATTATTTTCAACAAAATCTAATTTTTCACTAACACTTCCAGAAAGACCAATTTCAGTAATGTCTGGCTTTTTCTTAATACCTGTTTTTTTAACTTGAGAATAAACAATAACCTTAATATCATCATATTTCTCTTTGATTTCTTCAATTTTCTTGTTTTTTTGTTTTGGAAGCTTTATTTTTTTCTTCATTTCTTTATCTATATTTTCATTTAAAACTTCTCCAACCACCTTATTATCTTTATAAAATCTTATAGAAAAAATCTTTATTGTAGGGCATTCAATAATTGTTACAGGTAAAACAATTCTTTGTCCTTTTGTTAATGAATTTGGAGTATTGTCTTTAACAAAAGCAGATTTCATCCCTACTTTATATCCAATAAATCCAAGTAATCCAACACCTTCATTAAAAAGAGAATTCCACTTACCTCTAGGTAAAATCTTCTTTGCCCTTACTCTTGGATAAAATTGAAGGCTTCCGTGTCTTGGTCCGCTTTTCTTTGACATATTTGTGTTTTAGTGTTTTATATTTTGGAATCTTATAAATTATTAAGCTATCCTTTGGGTCAAGCCTTTTTGAAAGGGTTGAGAGTAGCTTAATCTTCTCATTTGTATATCTCTCTATGCTGAACCTGCTAGTTAAAACCAGCTGTTATCAAAAAATAAGATTTAATTTATCTTATAAAAACTCAAGAAAGAACGTGTTTATAAAGGTTTTGTTAATGCCCCTGCCGAAGACAAGACATTGTGGCATAATCAAGGGTATTTTTTTGACCCTGTTTTACCAATATTGCTTATTATTCTATCTAGATTGCTTTGATTTATAAATATTGTCGAGATGGAAGGGATAGGTTATTTTTTAGCTTGTTTCCATAACAAATTGAAGTATTCTATAAAACTATTTGCAACATCTTGAGATTTTATGTGAATAGAAGTTATTTGTTCCCCGAAAATGATTATTATTGTTTTATCTTTATAGATATTAATTGCTACAGGAGAAGAATGTTCAATATATTTTGTTGAGGTGTGAGGATATTTTTTTGAAGAATATAATTTACTTGTTGTTTGTTTTTGCCTGAGATTGAACAACATTTTAGTTTTAATCTTCTTTTTCTCTCTCATCAAATGGATTTTTTCGAAAAATCCTTGCACAATTTCTTCATCAGAACCCTTAGTTCCTCCGATAACATAACATACATCATTTCCTTTTAAGGATTCTACTTGTTCTCTAAAAATAATCTGTAAACCCCTTAATCCTGTAATCAATTCTACTTCCTGTTCTTTTTTAGATGAATCATATTTTAATAATAAGGTTGGTATAATTTTCTTAGTTTGTTCTTCTATTTCAGACATTTTAGTCTTTTTTTCTTCTAAATAATTAAGCAATTGCTTTGGATTGGTTGGTTTAAAGTGCTTAATTTTATCTTTAATATAAATAGATATTAGCCCCTTTCCTTGTAATTTCTCCAAAAGTTCATAAACTTTGGATCCTGTAACTCCTGATTCATTTACAATATTCCCCCTTGTGGAATCTCCTAAATCTAACAAAGCTAAATATACTTTTTTCTCAGATTCAGATAAACCTATTTCTTTTAGTATTTCCATAGGTACCCTTAAGGGTAACCTAATATTTAAATATTACTATTTTTATATATTTTAGAGGTAAAATGTAAGGGGGAATAACAAAATGAAAGAAACACTAAAAAACATTATGATTGGAGCAACAATAGTCGGAGCTCTTACAATTGCAGGTTGTAAGAAAACAAATAAGGGGATAGTTAAAAAAAATCCTATCCCAACACCAAGTCAAAATCAATCGATTATTTTACATCCTGATTATTTGGCTGGAAAGTCTGCTTTAGGATACACTCTATTAACTGATTTAGATGCTGATGGAAAATGGGATTTAGCAGAAATTAAAAAAGCAGGTTACACTCTTGGAGATTACTCAAAAGGAATTTATTTTAAAAAAGGATATACTCCTAGTCAATCTGCAGACGTAGAATTTGTTGATGAAGAATTTTTTAAACCATATGAGTAGGAATAAGTATTTATTCTTTCTCTTTATACAAAAACATCAGCAAGGGTATAGCCTCATCTGTTTTTGCAAATTTCTTGATTAATTTATTAAGATCTTCAATAGTTCTGCAAAACATTAATTCATATGAGAGGTTTGAGCGTTTTTCTTTAAGTTGAGGAAATTCATTAGCAAAAGATTTAAATAGTAATATCAATTGATATTATCATAATGGAAACAAAAATATTTCGCAAAAAAAGTTATATGGAAAATAATGATATAGCTAGAAGTCCTACACTTCAGACTGTTTTAATGGTCGAAAAGTTTATTGATGATAATTCTGGAGAATATAAGAAGACAGAACTTTTCAAAAAACTCCCGAAAAAAGTTATGTGGCAAACATTTCAGGTGATAATGGAATATTTAAAAAGCATCCATAAAATAGCTTATGATAATGAAGGTTATGTTGTTTACATCTGGAATCCAGAATTTTATGAAAAAATTAAAAATAGAGCAGAGATAAAAATATGATACCAGATAAAATCGTATTTGTAGATGATAGTTTAGAAGATGCTTTTAATAATTTAATAGAAAAAGATCCTACTAAAAAGGCACTTATAAAAGCAATTAAGGATATAAAAGGAAATTGTTATTGTGGAAGAAATGTTAAAAAGAAACTTATTCCTAAAAAGTTAATTGAAAAATATGGAATAAATAATCTTTGGATTTATAATCTTCCTTCTTCTTGGAGGCTTCTTTATTCTTTAACTAATTCTGGAGAAATTTAATTAATTGCAGTTGTCCTTGATTGGATGAATCATAAAGATTATGAAAGATTGTTTAAGTTCTAGTTTCATTCTCACACCTCAAACTCTTTCTCATCTTCACTTTCTCGTTTATCAACTTCTATTTTTCTAATAATTTTTCCTTTTCTTTTTGCAGAAAGTCTTACTTTTTCAAAATCTTTTTCTCCTTCCGGGATAACTATTTCATTTATTTCAAATATATGGGATACTCTGTATTTCTTACATTCAGGAAACATAAATGCATCTTTAACTTTATCCCATTGATTTAGATTTAATTCAAGCTGACAAAACTTATCATCAACCTTATCTTTACTTTTTCCTGGTTTTGGAAGTTTTTTCTTAATTTTTAAAAGAATTTCTTCTCCTTGCCCACTTAATAATAAAGCATAAGCTTTGTCTTTTATTTCATTTATTTTTTCTGAGTCAATATCTGAAACCTCATATTGAAAAACAGCTTTTTTCTTTTTCTCATTTTCTAAGTCTAATTCTTCCCTACTTAACACAATCCCAGAAAATTTTATATCTCCTGATTCATTAGCAAGATTAACAAAATCATTAGCCCATTCAAAACTACCTTTTAACTTAATTTTAGAAGTTCTATGTAAATTTAAAACAGCTCTACCCTCAAATCTTCCTTTACTAAATCTAGTAAATTGATAATGTGCTTCTTCTCCATTTCCTTGCCAAATTTTTTTTATAAATGAATCCATGAAGAAGAAAGTTTATTTTAATTTATAAAGCTTATCTAATAACTTTAATATCAATATATTATAAACATAAAAAGAGACGCTTAACAGAGATTTGAGGCTTCAAAGATTAAACTACCTATCTTCACAACTTTAAGTTTTAAAAGATATAGATAAATAAAACAGATAAAACTAATATTAAAACTAACATAAATGCTGTGATAAAACAACATTTATAAAGAATTCCACCTATATAATTTCATGTTGGACAAAGAAGACTTTAAAAATCTAATAACTCTCGCACTTGTGGCTGGGCTTTTTATATTAGCAATTATGATTATAAGGCCGGTTGCAATGTCAATACTTTTTGGAATCTTATTAGCATATATATTTTATCCAATATATAAATGGTTTTTATCAAAATTTAAAAGTGAGAATTTATCAGCTTTTTTAATATGTATAGGATTAATAGTAATAATTTTATTAGTCATTTGGTTAATATTTAACTCATTAGCAAATCAAGCAATTGATTTATATTTTTCTTTACAAAACTCTAATTTAGAAAATGCAATAGGTGAAATTCTTCCTACATTTCTATCTACCGAAATTTCAGCAAATCTAGCAGGTTCTTTAAACAGTTTTATTTCAAATATGCTTGCTAGTTCTCTTAGCAAATTTACTTCTCTTATTTTAAATCTCCCAGTAATAATGCTTCAATTATTTATTGTAATTTTTGTTTTCTTTTTTTCATTAAGAGATGGAAAAAAAGGAGTAGAATATATGAGGTCCTTGTCTCATTTAGGAAAAGAAACACAAGAAAAATTCTTTAAACAATTTAAAGACATAACAAATTCTGTTTTATTAGGACAAATTATTATTGGAATTGCTCAAGGGATAATTGCAGGAATTGGATATTTTATTTTTGGTGTTCCAAATGCGCTCATCTTAACTATATTAACTATGTTTGTCGGAATAATACCTTTAATTGGACCTTGGTTAGTTTGGCTTCCTGTAGATATTTATTTATTTATGGCAGGAAGAACAGGAGCAGGAATTGGATTACTAATTTATGGTTTAGTTATAATTTCTTGGATTGATGTTTTCATTAGACCCTTAATGGTTTCAAGAAAAACCGAAATAAATTCAGCAATTGTTATTATTGGTATGCTTGGTGGGCTTTTTGTATTTGGAGTACTTGGGCTTATAATAGGACCTTTAGTATTAGCTTATGTTCTTTTAGTTATAGAACTTTATAGAAAGAAAACATTTAGTAAGGATATAATTTTCAAAAAAGTTGAAGAATCTAAACTTAAGGGGCTAATAAGTTAAATATAAAAACTATTTTTCTTTTCTAAGTACATCAATATCTTATAAAATCTAGATAAAAATAAAAAAAAGAGGCAAAATGAAAAATCTAAAATTTTTCAATTCCTCGTTTGAGGTATCAAACTTCGGAAAATGAAATTAAAAGTAAAAATCTTAAAATTCTTAACAGGAAGACCTGTATGTATGATTCATGAAAAAACAGCTGAAGAAATGAGTTTGCACATCGATAATAGGATTTCTGTGAAAAAAGCAAATAAAAAAATTATTTCAATTGTTAATACTATTTCAAATATAATAAAACCTCATGAAATAGCGGTTTCTAATACTGTAATCCATCATTTAAAATTAAAAAAAGGAGATTTTGTAGATGTAGAAATAACAGAACGTCCAAAAAGTATTAATTTAATTAAAAAGAAACTAAAAGGAGAAGAATTAAATAAACAAGAAATCCAAGAAATTGTTCAAGATATTGCACATAATGCTCTTAGAGAAGCAGAAATTGCATTTTTTATTGCTGCATTAAACAGCAAGGGCATGTCTTTAAATGAAACTAAAAATTTAATACAATCTATGGTAGAAACAGGCAAACACCTTAAATTAAGAGGCAAAGTAGTTGACAAACATTGTATTGGAGGAATTGCAGGAAATAGAACAACTCCAATAATAGTTCCAATCTGTGCTACAGCAGGATTAGTCATGCCAAAAACTTCTTCAAGAGCAATAACAACTGCAGCAGCAACAGTAGATGTAATAGAGACAATAGCAAAAGTAGATTTTTCAATAAAAGAAATTAAAAAAATAATTAAAAAAACAAATGCTTGTTTAGTTTGGGGAGGAGCCTTAGGATTAGCTCCTGTTGATGATAAAATAATAAAAGTAGAAAGAGTAGTTAAAATAGATTCAACTACCCAATTACTTGCAAGCATTATCTCTAAAAAAATTTCAGTAGATAGTAATTATGTTTTAATAGATATTCCTTATGGAAAATCAGCTAAAGTAAATAAAAGACAAGCAAATAATTTAAAAACAAGATTTATAAGTTTAGGAAAAAGATTTGACTTAAAATTAGAAGTTGTTTTAACAGATGGAAGAGAACCAATAGGCAATGCAATAGGTCCATTTTTAGAAATAAATGATGTAATTAAAATTTTAAAAAGAGAAGATGGGCCAAAAGATTTAGAAGAAAAATCAGTTATGCTTGCAGGAAGATTATTAGAAATGGCAGGAAAAGCAAAGAAAAATAAGGGAAAGATATTAGCACAGGAAATTCTTGATTCAGGAAAAGCATTTAAAAAATTTGAACAAATAATAAAAGCACAAAAAGGAAAAATAAGAAAATTTAAACCAGGAAAATACACTCACACAATATATGCGAAATCCAATAAAAAAATAAAAAGTTATGATAATAAATTAATAAATGAACTTGCAAAATTTGCAGGTTGTCCTCAAGATAAAGCATCAGGAATTTACCTTCATAAAAAAGCTAATCAAAAAATAAAAAATGGGGATAAAATAATGACAGTTTATGCAATTTCAAAAGAAAAACTTGAACATGCTATAAAGTTTTATAATAAAAATAAGAAATTAATGGTTGAGTATTAATTTGTTTTATTTATCTGCAATACCTATAAATTTTAAAGCTTTATTATCTGAATAGCTTTCATTATATTCACCTCATTATTATTCATAGAGGTAATGAAAAAACCCTAAATAGAATTCTAAAACATTTTTCTCTTATTAAAAAATACCTTAATAAATGCCTTAATAAATTTAGGGTTTATTAAAATATTATAAGGAATATAAAAAAACAAGAAAATAATCAAAAACAAATAATAATTCTTTGAGTTTTTTTTCATAAAGGTTAATCTATCTCTTAAAAGATAAGTCAGTTGATTTGTATTAAGTACGTCTTTCTTTTGTTTTTTATGCCAAGCTTTAGCTTTAGAAAGAACAGTTTTATATCCTGCATTTTTAGCTTTGTAACAAAAATCTAAGTCTGAATAATAAAGAAAATAATCTTTAGAATATAACCCTATTTTATTAAAAACCTCTCTTTTAATCATCATATTTCCTCCACTAATAGAATCTATTTTCTTTATATGATCAAATTGATGATTGTCTATTTCATCTTTACCTATAATTTGCACTTTACTTGTTATAAGATTGAGATTTATTCCAAAAGACCTTATTTTATTTTTGTCTTTATAATAATAAGAACGAGAACCAGCAATTCCTACATCTTTATTTGAAGTAATGGTTTTTACCATGTCTTTTATACAATTAGGGTCATAAACCATATCATGATCGAGCCTAAAAATAAAATCTCCTTTAGAAATAGTTATCGCTTTGTTTAAGGTTTTTGTACAACCCATTCTTTTTTCATTTTTAAGAAACTTATAACCTCTTTTCTTTAAAATCTCCCTTGTATTATCTTGACTACAATCATCTATTATTATTAGTTCATAATTTTTAAAAGTCTGTTTTTTTAAAGAGTTTAAGAGTTCGTCTAAAAATTTAGAACTATTATAAGTAGCTAAAATCAAAGAAACAATTGGCTTTTTCATTTTTTAAAATTAGTTCTTTTTCATTATAAAGATTTTTATATCTTAATATAGCATATTATGAATGGGTTTCATTATCATATAAGATTTATATTTTGTAACATCTTTAAAATATTACATCTTATCTCAACTATATTTTTAAACTTATAAGTTGTTTAAAAATTATGCAACTAACAAATTATATTCAACAACTAGCAGATTATATACTAAAAAATCTTTCAAAAGGATATACTGTAGATTCTTTAAGATTTTCTTTAATAAACCAAGGATATTCAAAAATTTCCATTAATAAAGCAATTGAAATTGCAAATAAAAGACTTGCAGCTAAAGCTCCTTTAATGAAAGAAAAACCTCAAATAACCTATAAAGTTATTGATGAAGAAAATAAACCAATTCTTATTTCTGAAATAAAAACTAAGGAAGGATTTTTAGAAAAAGTTTCTAAATTTTTTAAATAAGGTAAATATTAAAAAAATAAAAATTATCTCTTAAGTTTTTTAATGATTAAGAATAAAACTATTAGCACAACTGCTAAAATTACCCAAAACCAAACATTACTTGCACTTACAAATGGTTTTTCTGCACCTAATGTTCCACCTGGTTGACTTGATGAAGTTTGAACACAAGCACCATTTGAACACCCATTTGGACAATTGTAATAATCCACTTCAAGAGCTTTAAATTGATTATCTGAACAATAGTGCTCTCTTAATTGGGTCTCATCTAAACAATAATCTGTAACTTGAACTGCAACTCCTTTCTGAACAGTTCCTTGAACAGTATATATTTTTCCGCCATCACTATCAACACAAGGAACTGATTGAACTGCGTCTCCAGTAAACTTTGGAATAAAATAAATTAAAAGGAGAATGATTACTATCATCACCACCAAAGTTGTTAAATCCCCTTTTTTAATTTTCATATTAATATTAATTAAGTATCCTTTATAAATGTTTTTATAATTAAATTTTATATAATTTATTATTTATAATTACAATATCCCCAACATTATCTACATGTTTATATTTTAAAATAATGCCCTTTCTTTTAGATTTTTTAGAAGGCCTTATTTTTAAAGTTTCAATTTTACAATCATTTAAAATAACATCTTTAACTTTACCAATATAATCTCCATCACAATAAACCTTTTTATTAATTAAATCTTTAAGATTAGAGTATCCATATTCATTTTTCATTTTAATTATATTTATTTTTTTAGTATTTTTTCTATGCAAAAAAACAAACAAACCCAGGATCCCAATAATAAAAAAGAAATATAAAAAACTAAACCAATTTTTAATTAAATTAGAACCAGTAACATTTCCAGTGATATTATTTTGCCCAAAAAATAAAATTCCAATTAAGCTAAACCCAATAATCCCAACACCTCTTATTAAACTATGGTGTGATTCCTTTCTAGCTTTAATGTAAAGAATTAAAATAATTGTTATTAAGATTAAAAGAATTAAAATAATTAAATAATAAATTGATTTTGGAAAAGGTTTAATTTCTTGAAGTTCTTCAAAACTTTCCCCTACTTGTATTGTTCTTAAAGCTTTTGCTTTATAATTTTCATAACTTGCTTGAACATAAAAATCATAAATTCCATCATCGATATTTCCTGGCAAAAATAATTGAGAGTTTTCTGTTCTTTCTTCAAAACTACCAAAATAAATAGTATCAAAACCAGAAGTTATTTTTTCCTTATTTTTTTCAAGCCAAAAATCTATAATAACATCACTGTTAATCTCAGCCATTGCTTTTACTAAATAAGTAAAATTAAAAAATTGTTCTTGTTCTATTGGAGAATCAACTTTTATTATTTTAACATCAAATAATTTCACACATTGTTTATTATAACATGAATAGCTTTCATTACAATCCTCATCTGTTTCACATTCTTTAACAAAAGTCCCGCCACTTCCTCCTGGTGTAGAAGGAGTCGAAGAAGTAGAAGAAGAGACAGTTAATGTTCTTTCAGAGCTATTTTCTTCATTGTTTGCTACATCAGTACAATTTATACTCCAAGTATGACTTGCAACACTTAATGAAGAATTATACATGCCCATAGTTGAAGGAGCTTTACTTACACTAGTTAAGGTATTAATAATGTTTCCATCTAAAATTAAACTACAATTTGAGATAGTATTATTATCTGAAACATTAAAAGTAAAATTATATGCATCAGTTGTTGAAGATATATCATTTGCCGGCGAGATTAAAGTTATATTAGGATAAATAGTATCATTTACACTAAAAATAGTGCTTGTTATACCTGAATTCCCAGAACTATCATTTGCCCATAAAGTAATATTATAAATACCTAACACTGACAAGTTAGCAGTGCTTGTTAAATTAATCTCTCCAGAACTTGAAGTTGAATTATATAATATTGTATTATTTGGATAAGTTATATTAAGGATTGTATAATTAATCCCATTATCATCTGTAGCTGTCCAGTTAATATTTATCCCCTCACTTGAATATTCAACTTGAGAAGTGTTTTGTCCGATTACCGCATTTGGAGAATTTCCATCACTAGCCACATATCTTTCTGATTCATTTAATTCAGAACCATTTATTACATAACCTATAAAATGATGTTGCCCATCATCTAAATCTGTAAAATTATGATAATACTGTGAAGCAGTTGAATTATATAAAGAAGAAATTTCATTTGCATCTAATGTTCTATTTATAATAATAATATCATCTATTGTTCCATTAAAAGCCATACCTCCACCAGTTCTCATTCCTATTGTAACATTTTGAGAATTCTTATTTATACTATAAACATTTGAAGTAGAACTTTTATCATAAGTTCCATTTATATAAAATATTTGCTGGCTTGTTGATTTTTTATACATTACAACTACATGAGTCCATGCATCTAAGGCCAATAAATCATTAGATATTGCACTGCTTGCACCACAAGGAATAGAACCAGCTTTTAGTCTTATTTTTCCATCATCCATATAAACTGACCAAGCATAAGTGCATGGGGTAGCAGATTCTTTTCCAATAATCATCCTATCACCACTTCCAGCGCCCATATCTGCTCCAGGCTTAATCCAAATAGAAATAGTAAAACTTGTATTCAAATCTAAAGAAGTATGATCTAGTATTGTGATGAAATCAGTAGTTCCATCAAAAACATATGCTTTTCCAAATTTACCATCTGGTGTTTGATTAGCATCTCCCTTAGCAGTTGCATTATTAGCATAACTAGAATTATCATAAACTAGTGCTCCAACACCATTTGATTGATTAATATAATCCATCCTCATCCATAAAACATTATCATTATCAAAATCTACAAATGAATAATGTTCTCCTCCTTGTCCTGTTAGATTAACATAAATTGAATCAGAATTTACTGTTGTTCCATTTGATGGGGTTGGTAATGTAAAATTTATAGTAGGTTGTGCACTGGTGATTGGCAAAAATATCACACATAAAATTACTAACAAAATTAATATCAATAATAGTTTTTCTTTTTTCATCTTCCACTCCTTACAATTAATTTAATTTTCTTTCCAATATGTTCCTTAGGAACAATAATATGAAATCCTGTCCCAAATTTACTAGGAATTCTTTCTAAAATTTCATTACCAAAAAAATCAATTTCTATCTTATTATTTCTAACTTTAGTTGGTTTTCCAACAATAATTTTAATTCTTTTTTCAATATATTTTTTAGAAATCAATACATGAGCACCATTTCCAAATTTAGTTGGAACTGACTCAAATACATAAAATCCTGTTAGGTCCAATACAATGCCTTTTTTATTCATATATACATGTATATATCATTATTTTTAAAGTTTTCTAGAAATTCAAGATAAATAAAATATCTTTCACTGTTTCTTTACTAAAAAATTACCCCTTGCTAAATAATCTAAATTAGTTTTTTTAAATGATTTTAAAGAATCTTGAGGAGAACAAACAATTGGTTCTCCTTTATCATTAAAAGAAGTGTTTAATAAAACTGGAGTTCCTTTTATTTTTTCAAATTCTTTTATTAATTTGTGATATCTTGGATTGTCTTTTTTCCTAACTGTTTGAGGTCTTGTTGTTCCATCAATATGCACAACAGAGGGGATTTCTTTCCATTTTACTCCAGATCTTAATCTTTCACATTCTTTTCCAGAACCACCATCAATACTAAACATCATTTGGTCAAGAACATTTAGTTCAATTATCTTTTTACTTAAACTTGGAGTCAACAACATACCATTTGTCAGTAAAGTAATTTTGTAATTTTTATATCTTTTTATTATTTTTAAAAGATTAATTATATTTGGATGCATTAATATTTCTCCACCAGACCATAGGTTTAAGTTTTTTATATGATATTTTTTAATCTTTTCAAGTGTTTTAATTAGGGTTTTTTCACTCATTATATCTTTTCCTCTTTTTAATCCACACCATTTACAATTTAAATTACAAGAATTAGTAAATTGAAGATTAAGTGTGCTAAATGTATTAAAGCCTAAATAAAATTTAGTAAGTGTTAAAACTTCATTAGAAAACATGAGCAATCTTCCTAACACAGTTCTTTTTGCAATTTGATTTTCTATAAATATCTTTATCATTTTAGTTAAAATATTTTTTTAGAAAGGACTATGTATCAGTTCTAAATTAAGCATGTGTATTAGATATTATATACTATTTATAAAAATATGTCTTCTTTATTTCAGTTTCCAAATTTTCTTCTTATACAATAGAAGTATGATTATAATTAAAATTATCCAAAACCAAACATTATTTAGTAAACCTTTTTCTTCTTTTAATTCTTCAATTTCTCCTTCAGGTTCAGGAACCTCATATTGTAACTGTACCTTATCCTTTACCATGTATATAGCATATTTTTTTCCAGGTTCTAATTTATCAAAAGTTCTATCTTTATAATATCTTTGATCTTTATAGTCTGCTAATTTTTGATAAGGATTAAAGAAAAATTTTTTAGAAGAATAATCATAAATATAAAAATAGTTATCTGCTAGTGATTTTAAAGCTTCTTGAGCAGAAATTGGACCAGATAATTCATCTGTCCATCTAAAAGCATTCCACCCCCCACTTAAGTTTATACCTTTTTTTAATTGTTCTAATGTAAGTGGTTCATCATAAACTATGCTACCAGTTATTACATCTTCTGGAGGAGTTATATATTCCTTAGTTTCTTTAGCATTATTTGCCAAAAGAAAAACAGTTGCAACCATTACTATCATGACTATTAAAACTGCCCACTTCTTTGTTTCCATGTATTATTTTAGGGAAAATATTATTTAAATACTTCTAAAAATTTAATTAAAGAAGAAGACCTTAACATTCTTGGTTTTTAATAAATGCAGATATATCCTTGTCTAAAAGAAGAGGTATATTTGATTTGATTTTTTTTAAATCAAAATTCCACCATTTAATTTTTAATAATTTTTTAATAGTCTCACCATCAAATCTTTTTTTTATAACTTTTCCAGGATTACCAACAACAATTGAATATGGCCCAACAGATTTTGACACTACTGCTTTAGCCCCGATTATTGCACCATCCCCTATTTTTACTCCAGAGAGAATTGTAGCACCATACCCAATCCATACATCATTTCCAATAATAACATCTTTTTTTATTGGGGGAGACTCTTCTTGGAGGTATTTAAATTCTTTTAAAAAAATATGAAAAGGGTAGGTTGAAACATTATAATATTTATGATCTCTATCACCACCCAAAATTATAACAACATTATCTGAAATAGAGCAAAAATTACCTATTTTTAATTTTGCTGTATGATCCCAACTTAAAATAATTGGTTTTCCATAAGTATGTTTGCCTATACATATGTTCTTACCTATTTTGTAATCTTTAAAATTATTAGGATATTCTTTTAATGTCGGTTTTTTATTTAAAAGATTTAATACTTTTCTTATAAATTTAACAAAATATACCATTTTATACCTCACGACAATTTTTACAGGAATTTATTTCAAACCTTCTTCCTCTTTTCATTTTATCTAATATAAATATTCTCCTCCTTCCCTTGAATACTTCTAATAATGAATTTTCATTTATATTTCCAATAACCCCCTCACCATTTAAATCAGTACAACAAGGAACAATTCTTCCATCCCACAAAACATCCATACTACCAAAGGCCCTTGAACATCCTCCAACTTCCCTTTTTGATAAGGCTGTATTAATTTTATATTTATTTTTTTCTATTTTTATTTCCCCCCTCCATTCATGAGGAAATACTACTTTATGTTCGTCAACCCTACTAACTAACTTCAAAAACTCTTTACTAAATTTTTTCTTATCCTTTAATATTGTAAATATAGATGTACTTATCCCTTTATTTATATTTAAAAAATTATGAACATTTCCAAGAACTCTTTCCCATTTTGCTCCTTTTCTTATATGCTCAAAATCTTCTTTATTTCCCCCATCTATACTAAATCTCATCCAATCAACAACTTTTGAATCTATTATTGCTTTTGATTTTTCCTTTGTTAATTGATTAGCATTTGTTAACAATGAAATTTTTGGAAAATTTGGATTCTTAATCTTATATTCCCTTATTAAATCAAGCATCTCTTTTAATTTTGGATGTAATGTAGTTTCTCCTCCATGATGAAGAGCTATATTTTTTATTTTATTTTCCTTTTTAACAACATCTTTTAAGATTTTTTTTAATAATTCAATTTTCATAAATCCTTTTCTTATTCTATCTAATGGACACCATATACAGTTTAAATCACAAACATTAGTAAATTCTATTCCAAGAACATCTAAATCTAATCCCTTTGAAAATTTTATATGATTTAAATTTAATTTTTTAAACTTTTTCCCAGTTTTTCTTTTCATATAAATCTTATGCAAGTAACCTAAAAATCTTGAAGTATCTGTAATATTCTTTAATCTTAGAAACTTTATTTGTTTTGTCATTTTATATTTTGTAGTTCAAGAGCAGACAATCTTCCCATTTTACTACAGCCCCATAACAGAATGAAATCAGTAGGTTTAAGTGATTTTTAAAGTTTATTGTAATAAAAAACGCCCCCGCCCGGAATCGAACCGGGAAGCCCAAAGGGCACTGGTCTCAAGCCAGCTCGAGTACCATTGTCGCACGGAGGCATCTACCAACTCGTGCGACAATGGATGCCATTGTCTTCAAAATCTTTTATGGGTTTTGAAGAGACAGAAAATTTTATTTTCTGTATCGCACGGAGGCATTAAATATGTTAATAATAAGTGATTTTTAAAGGTTATTATATCATTTAATAAAGCTTATAAAATCCTTAATAATCCACAACATATATTCTTAAAAATCAAAAAGATTAATTAAAATAAATGGAACAAGAAAAAGGGGAATTTAAAACAATTAAATTAAGGCAAGCAGTTTCTGCTGTTAT
>JAFCDA010000006.1 GCA_017609915.1 Candidatus Pacearchaeota archaeon | reverse complement strand
CTTCTTTTTCTCTTCTTAATCTTCTAGCTTTTTCTTCTCTTTCTTTTCTTATATTAGCTAATCTTTTTTGTTCAGCTACTTTAGCTTCAGCTTCTTTTCTAGCTTTTTCTTCTGCTCTTTGTTTAGCTTCAGCTTCTTGTTTTGCTTTTTGTTCTGCTCTTTCTTTTTCCTGAGCTTTTCTTTTAGCTTCAGCTTCTGCTTTTCTTCTTTTTTCTTCTTGAATAGCTTGTTCTTCTGCTCTTTCTTTTTCCTGAGCTTTTCTTTTAGCTTCTTGTTCTGCTTTTAATCTTTTTTGTTTAATTCTTTCTTTAGCTTCAGCTTCTGCCTTTCTTCTATTTTCTAACAATTTTCTCATTTTATCTGCAGTTTTCTGTCTGTTTGCTTTTCTTTCTTCTTCTGCCCATCTTTTTTCATTTTCTTGATTTTGTTGTTCTGCTGAGGCTCTATTTTTTAAAATGTTTGCTTCAGCTTGTAGTTTTTGTTCTTTTTTTTCTTTTCTTCTTTGCCAAAAGCTTGCTTTTTGTTGTTTTGCATGAAATTTCTGAGTTCTTTCTTGTTCTGCTTGTTTTTCTGCTTGTCTTCTTCTTTCTATTTCTGCTTGTTTATCTGCCTGTCTTTTTTGTATTATCCTTTCTTTAGCATTTTGTTTTTGAGTTATTGCTCTTGCTTTTTCTTGTTGTTTTGCATGAAATTTCTGAGTTCTTTCTTGTTCTGCTTGTATTCTTGCTCTTTCTCTTTCTTGTATTGCGGTTTGTTTTGCTGCTTGTCTTGCTTGCAGTTTCATTTGTTTAGCTTTATCTCTTCCCTGTAATAATGACACCCTACCTTTCCATCTTTTAGTTGCTTCTTCTTTTTTATCTTGTTCTCTTTTTGCCCAAGCTTCTTTTTTTGCTCTTTGTTCTGCATCTCTATTAGTTCTTTTTGCATCTCTATATGTTTGTCTAAAACTTCTGCGTCCTCCTTGATTTCTTGCATTTCTTCTATCCCTTCTTCTTTGTCTCCAAGAAGATCTATTTCCTCTAGCTTGTCTTTCTTCTCTTCTTCTTTGTCTCTCTTCTCTTCTTCTTTGTGTTCTCTCTCTTCCAGCTTGTCTTCTTCTTCCTATCCATTTTCCAGCACCTATTGCTCCTTTTGCTACTCTTTTTCCACCCTTAAAGATTTTCCTAAGAACCAAATAAAATATTACTAAGATTACTCCTATAAATATAATATTTGAAAACCCCTGGAGTAATTCAATAAAGTCTCCAAAAGGCCCATATATAATACTGTCTGGTAAAATATCTTCAAAATTTACAAGCAAAGGAATTGCTGCAATAGTAATTAATAAAGCTATAAATCCTATTAAAGAAAATTTTCTAGATCCATACATATCTTCTTTAAATGCAATTTTATAAAATAAAAAGAAAATAACAGCTAATATTCCAATAATTAAAATCCAGTCAACAATTGTTTCTTCTAAGAAAGAGTCTAGTATGCCTCTTTTCATTAAGGCAATTGTTAAAAGTGATGCAATACCTAATCCTACTATTGTAGAAACAGGTGCATTGTCTGTTTTCTTTTTAACAAAATAATATATTATTGCAAATAATACAACTAAAACTGCTGTGAATTTTATCCATTCATTATTAAAATAATCAAAAGGAGTGCCAGAGCCTCCCCAACTATAAGCTGAGATTAATGGAATTACAAATAAAGACATAATTACTAAACTTAATTTAGACCTCATTTTAACCTTTTTTTATTTTCTCTTAAAGAGGGGATTGTTTATAAATATTGTTGATTATATTATATCAATATCTTATAAGCGTAGGGAGAGATGAAGATGAGAACTTAATCTACTCATCAACCCACCTTAAAGATAGAAAAAGATACTAATAAAAAAATGGCATCATATGATATACTAGGAAACATAGCAATAATTAAAGGAAAAGGTAAGAATAAAAGGCAGAAACTAGCTCAGGCTAAGAAACTATTGAAAATTCCTAATGTAAAAACTGTTGTGGAAAAAGTTGGAAATGTTAAAGGAAGATTGCGAACTATTAAAGTCAAACATGTTGCTGGAGAAAAGAATTTAATTGCTTTACATGTGGAAAATGCTTGTTTGTTTAAGTTTAATGTTAGTAGTTGTTATTTTTCTAGTAGATTAAGCAATGAAAGAAAAGAAATTGCAAAAAAAATTAAGAAAAAAGATAGAGTTTTAGTTATGTTTGCAGGAGTTGGGATTTATCCAATTGTTATTCAAAAAATAAGCAAACCTGCTAAGATTGTTGGAGTTGAAATTGGTAAAGATTGTTGTAAATATTTTAAAGAAAATTTAAAATTAAATAAAATGAAAGGAAAGATTGAGATTATTCAAGGAGATGTTAAAAAGAAAGTTAGTAAGAAATTAGGTAAGTTTGATGTAGTTGTTATGGCTCGGCCTAATTTAAAAGATAGTTTTTTAGAACAAGGATTAAATGCTTGTAAAAAAGGTGGAAGAATTTTTTATTATGGTTTTTGTAATATTGGTGAAAAAAAGAATCTTATTGATGGCTTGAAAAAGGAAGTCAAAGGATTGAGAAAGAGAATTAAAATTGTTCGAGTTGTTAAAGCAGGAGAAATTGCACCTTATAAATTTAGATATAGGGTTGAGATTAGGGTTTTGTGATGGAAAGATTTAAAAGGTATTCTGGAATATTTTTTTAATGGGAAAACCTAAATTAGTTGTATATGGTGCAGGAGATAATGCAAGAGAATTTATTTATAGATATAAGAATGAAGCATTACAAAAAGGATATAATCTTGTTGGGCTTATAGATGATTTTTCAAATAAAGGATTTTTAGATGTAAATGTAATCGGTAATAGAAATGATTTGCCTAGATTAAAAGAAGAAGGCATAGATAATATTATAGTATTTCTTTTAGAAAATCCTAGGAAGAGATTAGAAACTTGTTTTGAATTAGAAAGGATGGGTTTTAAGTTTCCTTCTTCTAAACTTAGATTTAATACAGGAATGGAACTTGGAAAAGGAGTTTATGTTCATGACACTGCAACTTTTTTAGGAATTGGAAATCAGAAAATAGGAGATTTTTCAATTATTGGACCTTATTCTACTATTGAGGGAGATGTAGAAATTGGGAAGGGAGTTATATTAAGCCCGTATGTCTGTTTACAGAAAGGCGCGAAGATTGGGGATAGGACTATTTTTTATACTAGATCAACTTGTTATCCTTATGTTAATGTAGGGGAAAATTGTATTATTGGGGCTCATGCGATTGTTAATAAATTTTTAAAAGAGGGTGGAAAAGTTAAATCTCCTGGTGGAAAAATGAAAAATAATAAGAAAAAATAATCAATCTTCTTCTTTAATAGCTCTTGGTGCTTCACCACCATGCCATGTAAATCTTGGTCTGACCCTGATAGGATAAAGTCTTTCTGAATTATCATCAAGGATAATTGCACTTCCTTTTAGATCTGGAAGATTGTTCATTGATTTGTTTATACTTTCTATGAGGTATGTTTGCATTATCTCATTTAATGCTTGTAAGTCTTTTTTATTTGTAAGTCTATGAGATAAAACAATATCTGATTGAGTCATTACATCTCTATGAATAACTCCTGGTTGTTGAGTTGCTAACACCATTGAAATTCCTGGTTGTCTTCCTTCTCTAAGTAATTGGATTAAAGAATTTGTTGCAGGAGTTTTTTCATTCATTGGAAGAAATTCATGTGCTTCATCTAAAAATAACCAAACTAATGGCATTTCTTTTTTTTCTTTATAAGATGAATCAATTCCATGATGAATTGATTCTATTTCTTCTTTTTTTCTTGCTAATATTCTTTGATTAAATAATTTTTTTGAAACTAATCCAATTATCATTGCTCTAACATTAAAAGTAGATGTTGAAGAATAAATAGAAAGGTCTAAGATACTTGTTGTTCCTGCTTTAATTAAATCATTTATTCTTGTTGCTTTTTCATGTTTTTGAGCAAATACTTTCCAAGACTTTGCTGCTTTAAATAAAGCTATGGCTGAATTTTTTGTTTTGTCATCTGCTTCTTTATCTTTTATGATTTCGTTTATTATATCGTTTAACTCAAAATCTTTTGATTCTTTTAGATTTGAAATTGTTTTTTGTATTAAAATAGAAATTGGTTCTATCATTTGTAAGTCAAATATTGATAACCAGTCTTCAATATTTAGTTCAGAAGCAGCTAAAGCGAATTTTTTATCTACTGGAATCCCTCTTTTTTCATATTCATTAAAATAACCTGACGGAGCCCATACAATTGCTGGAAGATTTCTTGATTTTAAATCCCAGTTTTCTAATAATGAAATATCTCTTTCATTTTTGAATTTCATTGTCCAGAAAATTCCCATGGTATCAAATATCAATGGCGCAATATTTTTTTTAACTTCTTCTGGGAGATCTGAAAGTTCTTCTGCTATTGCTCCTATTGTGTAAGATTTACCGCTTCCCCTTTTACCAGCAATAAGTATTACATGACTTTTTGCAACATCTAACCATATTTTATTAGAAAGAGAAGTATAATTTCCCATAGTAACATAACTTTTTCCAACATAAATTAAACCTCTGTTTTTGAATTTTTCTTTATCTTCTTTGTTTCTTCCAATTATTATGTCGTATGGCATTTTTTGTATATTATGTTTAAATATCTTTATGAACTTTTGAGTTTTGAAGATGATATGCTTAAGTTACTCAGATAATGTCTCTTGATTGAGCTTGTTAAGTACTGATATTAATTAAATAGCTATTGTTGTTTTTAATTGTTTTTATAATTAATACTATTCCTAAACCACAATGTTTTTAAACTAATTTTCTTTTTAAAAAAAATGGATGAAGAAAAAAAACCAGATAGTCATGATAGTGAATCTAAAGATGATAGTGAGATACAAAGCCTTGTTGAAGATAAAACTCAAATAAGTATTGATAATAATCCTGATAAAAAATTTAAACCTGCTGAATTCAAGAAAACAGTTAAAAAAAATCCTTGGGTGATGGCTACTATTGTTTTGGGAATTATTGCATTAATTCTTTTAGTTTTGATGTTAAGAGGTGGGATTACTGGAAATATAATTACTGGAAGAGCTATTGGTGGACAAGATGCTGGGGATAATCTTATAGCTTTTGCAAATGCTCAAGGAATAGATTTAGAAATATTAGAAATAAATAGTGATGGGGATTTTTATGAGGTTCTTATATTTACTGAGGGTAGGGAGTCTAAAGTTACATTAACTAAAGATGGAGAAAATTTGGTTCAACTTACACCTTTAATAGCTCGAACTCAACCTCAAATAACCACAGAATATTCTGAAGAAGATTTGGTGAAAATAAAAGAATTTTCTCAATGTTTAGCTGACAATGGTGTTAAAGCTTATGGTGCTGGTTGGTGTGGATATTGTAAAAAATTAAAAGAGGCTTTTGGTGGAGAAGAACAAGTTAGTCCATTTTATATTGAATGTCAAAACTCAGATAGAACCCCTACAGAACACTCAGAATTGTGTGAACAAGAACAGATTACAGGATTTCCTACAATAAAAATCAATGGAGAGCTTTATAAAGGGGCTAGAACTATTGAAGGATTAGCTAGTGCAGTTGAAGGGTGCGATTCTCCTGATATTTCAGTTTGATAAAGTTCTCTAAAAATAATTAGAATGTTGATTCAAAAAAATAAAAAAGGAAACATAATTTTAGAATAGAAGTTAAAAATGAATTGAAAGGAGGGTAAAATTTTAGAAGTATTAATTGTAAAAATGAAAATATCTGAATTAACAACAGGACAAGGAAATGTTGATGTTGAGGGAACTCTTAGTGAGGTTGGAGAACCAAAAGTATTTAGTAAATTTGGAAGAGAACTTAAAGTTTCAAATGCGATTTTAAAAGATGATTCTGGAAATATTAAATTAACTTTATGGAATGAAGATGTCACTAAGTTTAAGGAAGGAGATGTTGTTAAGATAACTAATGGTTATGTTAATGAATTCCAAGGAGAACCTCAATTAACTGCAGGCAAGTTTGGAAAAATGGAGAAAGTTGGAGAAGGAGAAGCTTCTGAATCTGCTGAAGAAGGAGATCAAGCGAAATTATCTGATGATACAGCAGAGACTGTGGCAGAAGATGTAGCAGAAGATGCTGCTGTAGAAGAAGCAGTTAAAGAAGAAGCTCCAGAAGGAACATCTGAAGAACAAGTTGAAGAAGCATCAGAAGAACTTGAAGAAGCAGCTGAAGAACCTGAAGAAAAAAAAGAAGCATCTGAAGATCAAGAAGACTTTTAAAATCTGTTAGGGGATTTTATTTTTTTATTTAAATTTATTTACCTATATTTCTATGAATTTTAAGAGAAATTATCTGGGTGGTATAATTTATGTTCTCATCTGCATATCTCCCTATGCCTATCACTTATTAGCCCAAATTATATTTTTCAATCATGGCTTCTTTTTTATCTTTTAACCATTTTTGTTCTTTTTCATCTAAGTCTAATTTTTCATGTGTATTCTTATGGTTTAAAATTAAAGGAAAGAGAAAACTTTCCTTATTAGCTTTCTTTTTTGACATATGAGTTAGTTTAGCATATTTTGCAATAATAGATTTCTTTTTTGCATTTTTTTGATTAGATAACCAGATTTTTAATATTCTTGTGGGTTTTTTATATGAAATAAATGTTTTATTTTTTAATTTTGTAGATGCAGAAATTCCTGCTGAAAGGAAAAAGTTTTGATAAACTAAAAATCTCCAGTATTGTTGTCTGTAAATTCGTCCTTTAAATAAATCGGCTTTACTTAGAGAATCATAAGCTTTTGTAAGTGCTTTTCCTTTATATTCTAATGGAATGTTTTCTTCAACCCATAAAAGAATTTCATTTAAGTCTAATTTAGTGTTGTTGTATGCAGAAAGTGTATCTTTATCTGTTGGATTTTGAAAGATAATTTTTAGAGCATTAAAAATAGTGTCTTGTTTTTCTCTTTCTATTTTTTCAGATATATAGGCTTCTTGTCCTAATTCTAAAACTGTTTGTAAATCATTTAAAGCAGCTCTAATATCTCCTCTTGATTTTTTTGCTATTGTATTAATTGTTTGAAGATTAATTTCTCTATCAGGAATTTTTTCTTTTTCTAAAACTTCAATTAAGATTTCTAAAACTATTTCATTTCTTAATTCTTTTAAATTTACTAAATGGCATTTTTTTCTTAAAAGATTAAATTTTCTTTGCCAAATATCATTTGCAGTTATTATTATAGGGTGCTTTGTTTTTTCAATTAATACTAAAAGTTCTGGTAAACCACCCCTATCTGAACTAGTTATACCGTCTGCTTCATCCATTAAAATTAATTTTCCTTTTTTAAACAAAGATTTTTGAGCTGTTGCTGGTTTTAAAACTTCATCAAGTTTTGATCTGTTTCTGAGGTCGCTTGCGTTTAATTCAAATAATTCTAAATTAAATTCTTTTGCAAGTGAAATAGCCATGCAAGTTTTTCCTATTCCTACTGGACCATTTAGAATTAAGGCTTTTTTCATGGGAAATGTTTTAAGAAAAGCAGTTATTTCTTGAATAGCGGTATTTTGTCCTTTTATTTCTTCAAAAGAGGTTGCACGATATTTTTCTATTAGTGGGAGTGTTGGCATTTTAGATTATTTATAATAATTTATTGGTTTTGTACTCTATTTTATACTTGGGCGAACAAAGCGTCTTCTTACTGAAAATCCATTTTTTATTTCTAATGCTTCTGCTAATTCCCTTAAAATGGGTCTACAATTTATAGGTGATGGATTATGAATTCTTACCTCAATATTTCCTAAATTATCTTTTTTTACTTCAATTTTTATTTTTGACTTTAAATGTTCAAATCTCATATGCTTTTTATTAATATCTTGATAATTTCCAAATCCAGTTTGTTGTTCCCATTGTCTAAAATTCTGATTTTTTAATAAGCTATAGGGTTTTCCACTTGTAAGATCTTCTGCTTTAAAATATCTTTTAGTAAAAGAGTCATTCATCTCAACCCTTTCCCTGCCAGCACAAAACTTGCTAAAAGGGATTCTAATTGGATAAATTCATCACTGCCTTCTGTCATTCTAAATTCTGTTTCACCTGTTTTTTCTGTAAGTCTAACTTTTAATTCATCATCTATTTGCAAGTTCCAAATTTCTTTTTGAATTGCTTTAATTATATCTGTTCCTGCAACAGATTCTTTTAACATAACATCTAATAATTTTTCTTTTGCTTTTAGAAAATCTCCTGATAGTGCATATTCTAAAACGATTTTTACTTCAGCAGGTTTTGCTGTTGAAGTTAATGTATTAATTAGTTCTGCAGTTATTGTTGGTGAAATTGAGGCTGATGCTTGAAGAAGATTTATAACTCTTCTAAAATCTCCCTCACTTGATTCATATAAGGCTTCTATTGTTTGATCAGATATTTGAAGGTTTTCTTTTTCTACAATTAATCTTAATCTTTTTTCTATATCTTTTTTTTCTAAAAGTTTAAATCTAAAAATAGCACATCTTGATTGAATTGGGTCAATTATTTTAGAAGAATAATTACAAGACATAACAAATCTGCAAGTAGAAGTATAATTTTCCATTGTTCTTCTTAATGCTTGTTGAGCTTCTTTTGTTAAAGCATCTGCTTCATCTAAAAAAATTACTTTAAATGGGACATTTCCAAGAGCTTTTGTTCTTGCAAAATCTTTTACTTTTTGTCTTACAACATCAATTCCTCTTTCATCACTGGCATTTAGTTCTAAGTAGTTTTCTTTCCAAGTAGAGCCAAATAATTCTTTTACAATAATTAGGGCAAGAGTTGATTTTCCTGTTCCTGCAGGGCCGGCAAACAGTAAATGAGGAATGTTTAATGCCTTTGTCAGGTTTTGAACTTTTTTTACAATATCGTCTTGTCCAACAAGTTCTTCAAATTTTTTAGGCCTATATCTTTCAGTCCAAATCTCTGAATTTTTATTATTTAATGGTTCTTGAGAAAATGGTTTTTCTGGATTTAAGGGATTTGAGGTTTCCATTTTAAGAGTATATGATTTATGGCTAATTTGTTTTATAAAGATTATTATGGTTGGATGTTATTTTATCTTTTTGAGAACATTTATAAAGCAAATTTTTCTTCATGTTTTATGAAACGTTCAAGTAGAAGATGGAAAAAGAAACGTCAGATGAGATGGAAATGGCAGAGAAAAAGACTTAAACGTGTTAAGAAAAAGAGAAAGCAGAGAAGAGGGAAATAATAGTTCTATTAGGATTATATTTTTAAATTAATAATTAATTGTTTATCTATGGTGTTTAGGGAGTTTAAAAAAAAGGCGATATTTAGGGAAAGGGGAAGAGAAATTGAAATCCCTTATAAGATAATTTTTTATAATTCAGAGCCTGGAAAACTTGAAACTTCTGTAGGGGTTTCTGTTAATTGGAATGAAATGGCAAGAGGGGGAGAATATTGTGAAGGTGTTAGGGATTTATCAAATAGACAACTTAATGAATCAGGTTTTAAAACTCATTATTCATTTTTTCCTAAAGGAAGTGATTTGGAGCATAAAAAAAGTTCTGCTAGACAATTTATTTATGAGAGTTTAAGAGAGCTTATTTATAAACCTAAAATAGAGAGATTAATTGGTGATTAATTTAAATCATAAGTTTTAATCTTATACCAATTTTTAGGTCCATTTGCTGTAGAGAAAAGATGAAGTTGATCTGCTTTAAATTCTAAGTTGATTGATTTTATTTCTGAAATTATTTTCTCTTTTATTTGATCAGAAGAATTTCCATACATTAAACTTAAATGTGGAAAATATTCATAATCTCTTTTATCATTAAAAATTTTCCTAGCTAAAAGATGGGCTTTTAGAACTTCTTTTGTTTTTTCTGTTTTTAGAAAAAGGCTTTTGTAATATTCATGAAGATAAATTGGATTATTGATTCTTATTGAATATGGTTTAAGATTTTCTGCTATCTTGTTTGTTTTAGAAATTGCCTCTTTTTTACTTATATCAAACCCACCAATTAATGTGACGTGTGGTTCAAACATAGGAGTATTATATTTATTACTTAATCTTATTATTAATGAAGAAAGTTCATTATAGGTTTTTCCTTTTGGTATTAATAAAATTGAAAATTCTTTTTGTCCTGGTTTTAATTTTGGCTTTTCCATTTAATTGTTTTTTCCATTTTTTATGCTATCAAGAAAAGTCATTGGGAGATTTTTTAAGTTTGCTAATCTTTTTTCACTTGTCCATAATTCTTTGAAAGAATTATCTAATAAACTTCCATAAGATTCTATTCCATGATATGTTCTATGCCCACAAGCATATAGATTACAATCCGGACCAACACAAGCCCATAAATGTTGGGTAAAACATCTTTTTCCATGAGAATGAAATATAGAATCTTCTTTTATTTCATTTGGAGAATATACTGAAGCTACTTTAATATGTTTTTTTGAATAATCTTTTGCTTTATTTAGTTCAGAAATTATTAAACCTGAAAGAGCATGTATTTTTTCTGGATTAGTTATATCAACTCTAAATCTAATTTCATCTACTCCTAAATCATCCATTAATTTTGTTGTTTTAACTATTTCTTTTGTATTTTTTTCACTAATAACATAACTTACATTTACTTTTAGTTTTCCATTTCTTTTTTCAATTAATTCTCCTAAGCTTTTTACTGTCCTGCTAAATCCAACTCTTCCTTTTAAATTCATAAAAGTTCTTTCTGAACCTGCATCTAAACTTACATTTAACCGGTTTATGTCTGAGTATTTTTTTCCTTGATAGAATTTATCTAAATATAATCCATTTGTAAAAACAACAATATTTTTTCCAAGATCTTTGAAAAGATTTATTCCATGAATCATTGCAGGATTTATTAAAGGTTCACCAGTGGTTCCACAAAATTTAACAGATTCTATTTCAAAATCTCCTTCTTTATAGTTATTTATTCTTTCTGCTAGAATTTCCATTTCTTTTTCTCCTATTTTATTTTCAAGATTTTTATTTGTTAAAGTTTTTCCAAAACAATGAGTGCATTTTAGGTTGCATTTAGAAGAAGGTTGTATTTCTAATTCTTGAGGTGGGATGATTTCTCCTTTTAAAATTGCTAAAATTCTTTTTTCATGATATTTTAAAAGAATCTTTTCATAAGGAGGAGTTCCTCTATTTAAGAATTTTTGAAATCTTTTTTGATTTTTTGTTAAATTTATTTTAGGATTTTCTAAAGCTATTGCTGAGTTTATTTGTTTCATTTTTTATAAAAAAATTTATTTTTCTAAAACTGCTTCAAGAGTTTCTGTTTGTATTTGGGATGTTCTTGGTATTATTTCTGAAGCACTTACTTTTTTTCCAGAGTAACCACAACTTTCACAGACGTAAGGTATTGCCATAAAAAGACCGATTGCCGCAATCTTTGGGGTGTTTGAAGCAATTCTTTTTATTGTCTTGTAAATTTCCATTTTTCCTCCAATTTATTTAATTATCATATAAAATACATCTGAGAATATATTCATTGTCAATATTTTTTTTATATAATATATTTGAGAATTGGGAGGATATTTGTTACCGCTTAGAATATACAATATAGTGATTTTTAGAATAATATGAAGATTATATGAATATAGCTTTTTCTTCTTGTTTCTGAATTAGATAATCACTTAAATCTATATTGTACTTCATAAAAGTTTCACAAGAACTATTCATGATTGAATTTATTTTACCTCTTCCACACCCCCCATTAGGACACTTTGTTTTTAGTTGTTTTTTTACTCTTTCTTCAGAATGCCAGAATTTTTCAAAATCTCCTGGTTTTTCTATTTTTCCTATAACCATTGATTCTTTCCCCCTACTATCAGTACATTTATATATTTTTTTATTCGGCCCTATTAGTGTTGTTAAAAAACTTGAAGGACAACAAAAAAAGTTTTTATTTTTAACTGGAGTTTTTCCAACACATAAAATATCATCCATTTTTATTCTTAAATTTTCATATTTGTTTCTTCTTATTTCCCATAATTTATCCTTATCTCTTTTACTCCTATGATATCTTTTTTTAGTTTTAGGGTCTCTTGCAGGAAGAAGGATATATTCTTTAACACCTGATTTTTGACAATATTTAATTATCTCTTTAATTTGATCTACATTTGGAATTGTTTTATCTTTTATTGATTCTTCAGGAAAGACAACTGTTGAAATAACTAAAGGGATCCCTTTTGAAGTTATATTTTTAATATCTTTTAATATCTTTTTTAAGTTATTTTTATTTCCTATTTGTTTCTTGTAATTTTCTATATTAGAATTTATTGATACTCTTAATCTAGAACTAGGTATTTGAAATGCATTAATTATTAAATCAAGATTTTTCCCTAAGTGGCTTCCATTAGTTACTATTTTTAAAGGAATTTGATATTCTATACTTTTTTCTAAAGTTTTTTTAATGCCTTTTTCATATAAAAAAGGCTCCCCTCCAATTACCATTATACCCCTTATTTTATGCTTGTTACTATAAGTGAATATATCCTCAATAATTTCTAAAGGTAGGTTATTATTCTCTTTATTTACACATTCTTCTAAACAACCAAGACAATTGTAATTACATCCCCATGTAAGGTCCATTGAAATAAATGATGGAGAAATTATTGCTAATTTTTTAGGGTCTCTTCTAGATTTTATTATATTTTTTATTCTCTCAGAATTCTCCTCGCAAAAAACTGCTTTTTCTTTATATAAAATAACCATGTTTATAAAAAAGAAACTTAAAATTTATTAATTGTCAATATATTTCTTATATAAGATATTCTCCCCTATAGGATATATATTACTATATTTTCACTATTGTATATATTGAGAAAGCTTTAAATATATCTTATCTTGGTATTTATAAGAAAATGAAACGAAGAATCATTAAACAAGGGCATAATACCTTGACAATGACTTTACCTTCAGAGTGGGTTAAAAAATTAAATATTAAACCTGGAGATGAATTAGAAGTTAATGAGAGTTCTGGTAGTTTAATTATTGGTGGAAAACAAAATGGAAAACATAAAAGTACTGTAATAGATATAACAGGATTTAGTGTTCCTATGTTATGGAGATTTTTTCAGTCTGCTTATAGGGAAGGTTATAATGAGATTAAATTAATATACGATCCTAATAAAGTAGGATATGAAGATGCTTATAATTATTATGCTTCTCAGTTTGAATATTCAAGAATGGGAGAAAAACCTATTAAAAAGCCTGTTTTAGATATGATTGGAGGATTAGTAAATAGATTTATAGGATTAGAAATAATAGATCATGGTGAGAACTATTGTACTATTAGGGAGATGGGAGAATTAACTAGTAAAGAATTTGATAATTCTTTAAGAAGAATTTTTTTATTAATCTTAGAATTATTTGATAAAATTATTAGTTTAATTGAGAAAAATAAGATTGGGGATATAAGTATTTGTAAAACCTTACATGCAATGGATACTAATATAGATAGATTTATAGATTATTGCTGCAGAATTAATAGTAAAATAAATGATTCAAGTTTTCAGAAAAATAAACCAGTTATGTTTTCTACTTTATTTTTATTAGAATTATTAAGTGACGAGTTTAAGTATATAGGGAATCATCTAGCAAAATCTAAAAAAAATGTAGATGAAATTTTAGACTTTGCTAAAACAATTAAAGAACATTTTGAAATGTATTATCATTTGTTTTATAAATTTAATCGAGAAATGGCAATTAAGTTTGGAGAAAATGATTTTAAAATTTATAATGATCATTTTAAATGGAAAGAGTCTGGAAATAAAGATTCTAATAGTATAAGGGGACATTTAATGCAGATAAGTAAGTTTGTTTTTTGTTTAATGGAATTAAGGATTGAGATGGAGTATTGAATTATATTTTAGATTAAATGAATGTTTAAATAAAATAGAGTTTTAAATTATTAAATGGAACAAAGACCCTTTAAATTTAATATTTTTGATTTGAGAGAATTTGAAAAGAAAGCCAATAAGAGAATTAAATTGGTTAAGGATATGGTTGATAAAGAAGGGGATAATATCTACTTAAATATTTCTGGTTATGAAAATGATGAGAATTATGTTCTTTATGATTTAGGTGAGAAAGTTACTGGATTGAAAAAAAGTATTCTTTCTGTAACAGAGCTTTTTCCTGGAAAAGTTAATGAAGAATATAAAATGACAACAGGACATAAGCATCCTGAAGAAGAAATTTATATATTTGTAACAGGAGAAGGGGATTTACTTTTAAATGAGGATAGATATGAAATGAAAGAAGGAGATGTTATGACAATCCCTGCTAATGTTTGGCATAGGGTAGTTAATAATGGAAATGGGCCCTTAGAAGTTTTATGTATGTTTGAAGGATATGAAGGAAGAGGTTAATTTGTTTTTATAATTAAATAAATTTATAAGTAAATAATTCTAAGGAAATTTAGGTTATAGCCCCATAGTATAGTGGTCAAGTATTTTTGGTTCTGGGCCAAAGGACCCAGGTTCGAATCCTGGTGGGGCTATTTTCCATAAACCTTAAATATGCTTCTTCCTTATATTAAACATGGTAAAAAATAAACAAATAGGAACTGTTTCGAACTATTTTGACCATGTTAAGGTTGCAGCAATTAAGCTGAAAGCTCCATTAAAGGTTGGAGATACAGTGAAAATTACTGGTGGAGAAGTTGATTTTGAACAACCAGTTAAAAGTATGCAGATACAAAGAGAAAAAGTAGATAAGGCTAAGAAAGGCGATGAAATAGGAATAAAAGTTAAAAAGAAAGTTCGAAAAGGTTATAAGGTTTTTAAAGCGTAAAATTGATTTTAAAAACCTTGTTTAGTTGGAATTTATTTTTAAGTTAATTTTATAAATAATAAATTTTTTCTTTAGAAAAGAAAGTATTTATAAGTAAAAGAAATTAGATTGGTTAAGCCCCTGTAGTGTAGTGGCCAAGCATTCCGGATTCTCATTCCGGCGACCCGAGTTCAAATCTCGGCAGGGGCATTTTGGACATGGCAAAAAAATGGTATGTATATATTCTTGAATGTCAAGATGGTTCATTTTATACTGGAGTTACAAATGATATTGATTCTAGAATGAATGTGCATGCGACAGGAAAGGGAAGTAAATATGTTTGTAAAAAGGGTTTTAAAAAACTTGTTCGAGCTAAGCAGTGTAAAGATAAATCTACTGCATGTAAATGTGAATATGCAATAAAGCAATTACCAAGAAAAAAGAAATTAAGCTGGTTTGATTAAATTTAAATAACTGTTTTTCTTGGATAAAATATGATAGATAAGAAAAAGAGTGTGAATCATAAGGTGAAACCTATTATAAAACCTGTTGTAAAACATCAAGTTCATAAAAAACCTCAAATACATAAGATTTCTAAAATTAAATTAGCAGAAAATAGATTACAAAAAGCTCAGCCTTTTGGCAAATTAATGGAACCTGCAAAAACTAAATTTGGATTAAGAAATGTATTGCAGGCAATAGTTGGTGCAACAATACTTGCAATTCCTATTGGTTTTACAGAAGAAACTTGGAGACTTGGGGAAACATTACCTTTATGGAATATATTTATTATCTTTTTTATGTCTATCTTTTTTGTTACACTTTTTGCTTATAGGTATTTTAAGAAAAGAGTTCAAAAGGTTTATTGGTATGATCTTGTAAAAAGAGTTAGTTCAATTTATATTGTTTCTTTTATTGTTGTAGCTTTAATATTATTTATAATACAAAAAGCTCCTTGGAGTTCTAATATTCTTTTATCATTTAAAAGAACAATAATTGTTGCTTTTCCATCATCATTAGGTGCAACAATAGCAGGAAGTTTGAAGTGATTTAAGTTAGGTTTTATTTAATTAAAATAAAGGTTGGCGAATTTAATATTAAAAATTCTATTAAGTTGAAGTAAATTCTTAAAAAATTAAAAATAATAAAAAATAAATTATACTCTATTAGCGATTGCTAGTATAATGCTTACGATGGTTAAAACTATAACTACCCATCCAGCAATAATTGTAACTATTTCAGGTATATATCTAACAGTTAAAATCTTATCAGCCATTCCAAAACCAACAGCTAAAGATACTAAAACCCCAGTTATCCAAACAGCTAAATTAATTAAATTTCCTAAATGTCCTGTTTTTGCCATTTCTTTTACCTCCTTTTGATAAAATATTAAGGTAAAAGGGTATTAAAAATGTTTTTGTTTGAACTAAACATTTTTTAAGTATATAGTTTATTATATCTTATGGATTGGCATACATTACCTAAAAAAGAGGTTATAGAAAAAACACATTCTAGTTTAGATGGATTAACCCAAGGACAAGTTAGTGCAAGATTAAAGCAATTTGGTTTAAACAGATTAAAAAAGACAAGGCATTTTAATGCTTTGAAAATTTTTCTTAGTCAGTTTAAGTCTTTTTTAATTATTATTTTAATCTTTGCTGCAATTCTTTCTTATTTCATGGAATCTGTTATTGATTCCATAGTTATTCTTGCTATTATTATTTTAAATTCAGGATTAGGATTTTCTCAAGAATATAAAGCTGAAAAAGCAATTCAATCTTTAAAAAAATTAATGGTTCCTATAGCAAAGGTTTTTAGGGAAGGGAAGCTAGTAAAAGTTAATTCTAGTGGAGTAGTTCCTGGAGATATTTTAATATTAAGAGAAGGGGACAAAATAGTTGCTGATGCAAGAATCTTAGAATCAAATGGATTAAAAGTTAATGAGGCTGCTTTGACAGGGGAAAGTGTTTCTGAAGAAAAAATCTCTGAGTTTTTGAAATCTTCTGTTCCTTTAGCAGATAGAGTAAATATGCTTTATCAAGGAACCCAGGTTGTTTCTGGAAATGGAAAAGCAATTGTTGTTAGGACTGGGATGACTACAGAACTAGGAAAAATTTCTGGTTTAGTTCAAGAGGTTAAGGCTGAAAAAAATCCTTTTAAAGAGAAATTAGATTCTTTTGCTAAGAAAATTGGGATTTTTATTTTAATACTATCTGGTTTAGTTATTGGATTATTGCTTTTAGAGGGTGCAGAGATTTTTCAGTCTTTTTTAGTTGCAGTTAGTTTAGCTGTTTCTGCAATTCCTGAAGGGCTTCCTGCAGTAATCTCTTTAGGGTTGGCTTTTGCAACAAGAAGGATGATTAAAAGAAATGTTTTAATAAGAAAACTTCCTGCTTCTGAAACTTTGGGAAGGGCAACAATTATTTGTGTGGATAAAACTGGAACCATAACTGAAGAAGAAATGAAAGTTGTTTCAATTTATGCAAATGGAAGATTAAATCCCCAGAAAAGAAAAAGTATGTTGTTCAAGGTTGGAGTTTTATGTAATAATGCAAGAATTGAAGAAGGTGAAAATGGGGAAGACTATTTGATTGGAGACCCAACTGAAAAAGCTTTGGTTCTTTCTGCTAAAGAGAATTTATTAGATAAAAAAAGGTTGACTGAGATAGAACCTAAAGTAAGAGAATTTCCATTTGATTCTAAGAGAAAAATGATGTCTGTAATAAGAAAATCTAAAGGAAAACTTATTTCCTATGTTAAAGGAGCTCCTGAAAAAATAATTAATAGATGTGATTTTGAACTTTATAATGGAAGAATAGTTAGATTGACTGAAGTTAGAAGAGAAAATATAATTAAAGCTTATGAAGATATGGCAAAAAAAGGTTTACGTGTTTTAGGTTTTGCATCTAAATGGGTGAAAAGAGTTTCTGTGGATGCTGCTGAAAATAAGTTAATATTTATTGGGTTACAGGGGATGATTGATCCTCCAAGACCAGAAGTTAAAGGAGCAATTCAAGTTTGTAAAGAAGCAGGAATTAAAGTTTTAATGATTACTGGAGATTCTCAATTAACTGCAGATGCTGTTGCAAAAGAGATTGGATTAACAGGAGAAAGTATAAGTTCAAGGCAATTGCAAGAAATGACTGATCAACAATTATTTGATAATATTAATAAAATTTCTGTTTTTTCTAGGATTTCCCCAGAAGATAAATTAAGAATCGTTAATATTTTAAAACATAAAAAAGAAATTGTTGCTATGACTGGAGATGGGGTAAATGACGCCCTTGCTTTAAAAAGAGCAGATATTGGAATTGCAATGGGTAAAAGAGGAACAGATGTTGCAAGAGATTCTTCTGATATTATTTTAATGGATGATAATTTTGCTTCAATTGTTGAGGGGGTTAAAGAAGGAAGAAGGATTTATGATAATGTTAAAAAATTTATTAAGTTTTTATTGGCTGCAAATTTTTCTGAGGTTTTTTTAGTTTTATTAGTTATATTATTGTGGAGAAATCCAGAATTATTACCAATATTACCCTTACAGATTTTATGGATTAATCTTGTTACAGATAGTTTTCCTGCTTTAGCATTAAGTGTAGAACCTATAGGAAAAGGAATTATGAAAAGAAAACCAAGTAAGCAAGGGATTTTAAAAGGGATAGTAGGGTTTATTTTAGTTGCTGGTTTTCTTGCCCTTTTGATTGATTTTTTGTTTTTTTATTGGCATATAAATAGTATTGATAAGGCAAGAACAATGGTTGTAACTGCTTCGATTATGTTTGAAATGCTTTTAGTGTTTAATTGTAAATCAAATAAATCAATTTTTGAATCTCCTTGGAATAAGTATTTGGTTTTTGCAGTTCTTTTTTCAATTGGATTACATATAGCTGCATTATATACACCTTTAAGTGGTTTGTTTAGTTTTGTTGCTTTAGGCTTATTTGATTGGCTTTGGATAATTGGTTTAGCTTTAGGGGGATTTATTCTTGTTGAGATTTTTAAAGCTATTTTTATGAGGGGTAAAGGATGATATTGTTAGATAAGAGATAGATAAAATAATTGAAACCACAATATTTTTATACTATATTGATTTTTAAAGAAGTATAAAAGGTGAAAAATGATAATTTGGATTATTGTTGCAGTTGTGCTTATAGGTGGATTTGCATATATTAAATTAGGTAGTACAAAAGATCAAATTAAACTTGTATTAGTTGTGCTTTTAGCATTATTTTTATTTGGAACTATATTAGTTGTTTATGCTAGTAATAAATTAGAATTAACTACTACTAAAGGGCTTATTGATGCTGGAAAAGTTTATCTTGGTTGGTTAGGCAATGGATTTCAAAATTTAAAAGCTTTAGCAGGAAATGCAATTGGGATGGACTGGGAGTCAACAAATGGAACTTTTTTTAATAAAACAGAAGTTCCACAGGATAAAAGGTAAATTAATTAAAAAATACTAATATCTTGTAAAATATTAAGTGATACAATCAGAAGAGTAAATTAAATTATCCTCTTCAAATCGTTTATGAGCTTATAAGATATAGATAAATAAGGAAATTAAAAAAGAGAAAATGAAAACTTTTATGTTTATTATTATGTTTTTACTTATTGGAGCTTTTTTTATTATTTCTAATGAAGAGATTAAATTAGATAGTCAGAAAAATGTTGGGGTGTTTTTTCAATTATATGGGAGATGGATTGATAGTTTAGTTAACAATGGAAGAACTGTTTTAGGTTATGTTGTTAAAATGGAATGGTTGCCTGATGAGGAAGTTTTGTAAGCCCCAACTGAGATTCGAACTCAGGACCTTTACATTACCAATGTAACGCTCTACCAAAACTGAGCTATTGGGGCATGATTGGATTTTATTAAATAAATTCTTAATATCTTTATAAACCTTTTAAAAAGGTTTAATCCAAAGAATTAGTTAAGCTTTGTGATGAGTAGCTTAATCTTTCTTCTGTGTAACTGTATTCTTATAGAGATAATGAGGAAATTTCAATCTCCAAACATGCTGTAGGCATCTTTATCTTATTGTTTTTTAGAACTGTTGGAGAGATTTCTCCGATTATACCTATAGATTGATTATTAATGATAATTTCGCCACATCTTCCATTAATAAAACTCGGGTTTTCTGTTTCTTTAATCTCATAACTTATATCCAACATTCTTGTTAAATAATCAAGAATTTGTTTTATTTCAGTGAAATTAGCTTTTTCATAACATAACGAAATGCAGAGTTTTTCAGTTTCTTTTACTTGAGTTTCTGAGTCTTCATCATGTTTAAATGTTTTCCCTAATTCAAAGATTTTTTGAGGATATTGTGCATCACTATTTTCTGAGAGTATATTGATTGATTGTGCAAGTAAAGAATTACGCAAGATGTTGTTTTCTGTTTTAGAATCAAGAACTTCAATCATTTGATTTTTAAAATCTTTAATATTTATTTTTTTAAATTGTTTTTCTTTTGTTGATAAGTGATAGGTTGAGATTTCTAATAATTCTAATCCTATTAATATTTCAGAAATTTTACGTTTGAGTTTTTCTGTGTTGTTTTCTTCACCTATTGTTGAGATTTCAGGTATTTCTGGCTGGAAATTTTTGTATCCGTATGCTATAGCTACTTCTTCTGATAAATCAATTTCATGAAGAATATCTGTTCTATATGCAGGGATTAAAGCATTATCTTTTTCATATCCAATTCCCATTTTTTCAAAAAGGTTTATGATTTCTTTTTCATTTAATTCTAATCCTAATGTTTTGTTTATGTTTTCAATTGAGAAAGGCATTTTTTCTGGTTCTAGATTCGGAACTTTTACTTTTTTCCCACTTTGATATTCACAATCTATTGAATATATTTTTCCACCCATATCTGCTAATGCTGTTACAATCATATTTATTCCCAATCTTAATGCTTCATAATCATTTCCTGTTGCTTCTATAAAAACATCTTTTGTATTCTCATTTATTTTTCCAACTTCATGAGAATTGATTATTGGGGGCATTGACATTATGGTGTTGTCATCGTCTATAAATATAGGAAATACATCCCAATCTTTGCATATGTTTCCATATTCTCTTCCTGTTGGATGTTGAGAAAGTATTTGTCTTCCATTTATTTCTTTTGGAAATTCTAATGGCCTAAATTTTATTTCTTCTGGTTTCATACCTATAAATTTTATTGGAAATTTTATTTTATCTAGGGGATAAAGTCCTATTCCCCCTTTTTTCCTTTTTCTATGATAAGAAGCCCCTATTTTTTCTTGAATGTCAATTATTTCTTTTATTTTTTCATCATCTAATTTTAATCCTTTTACAATACAAGCAAAAGCATATGGCCATTGTTTTGGTAATGAGTTTTTAATAATTAATTTTTCTTTTGAATCTTCTACATTATATTTTAACAATCTTGGTTTTTTAAGAAAACATGTTAATGCTCTTGTAAATCCTTGAAATGAAAGTAAATCTGGCCTGTTTGGAAAGATTTCAACACTTACTTCATCATCTGTAACTTCTTCAACAGGAGTCCCAAACATGCTAATTTTATCTTCTAGTTCAGGAGTTATTTTTCCTATTTTAGATTCAAGTTGTTGTTTATTAAGGGTTAGGATTGTCATTTTAAATCATGTCTTTGTTTTAATTTTTTAATTTTACTTGTTATAGATTTTTCAATATCTATATTATTGTTATTAGCTAATTTAGATAAAAGCAACATAATATCTGCTATTTCTTCTTTTAAGTTTTCTATATCTATTTCCTGTCTCTTAAGTTCTGGATTTAAGATTTGTCTTGATATCTCTCCAAACTCTTCTGTTAGATGAATAATTATATTTTTATTATTATGCCTAAATTCTAATTTATTATCAATCTTGTTAATAATTTCTTCTGCTTTTTCTTGTAATTCTTTAATTTCCATTTTTATCATCAACACCTCCTGCTAATTTATTGGCATGTTTGACTTTTTTCATTATTTCAGGAGGCATTCTTTTTTCATATTCTTCTAATGTATCTTGCAAAGCTTTTTCAGAATCAACTTTTGTTTGGTTTGCTATTTTTAATAATAAAAATAAAGTGTCTCCGATGTAATTTTCAACTTCTCCTTTATTTTCATTGAGAATTTGTTTTTGTTTTTTATCATCAATCCATTTAATTAATTCCCATAATTCTCCTCCTTCTTCATTTATGTTTAATAATAAATCTTTAATATTCCAATTATCTTCCCAACCTCTTGCCTTGTCAAATTCTTTTATTTTGTCTTGTAGTTCTTTTATGTTCATTTTAATTTAATATCTCATTAATTAATTTAGCAGCATCAAAGTCTTTTTTTGTTAAGTTAACATATCTTGAAACAGTTTTTAATAATTCATTACTTCTTGAAAGATTACTTTTTCTATTTTTAGAATAGTGAGTATAAAGAGTTATATCTATATTTAATTTTCTTAAATACTTAATTATAGGAACAAAATCGCTATCAGAAGCAATTAAAATAATTTTTTTTATTTTGGGATAATCTATAGGCATCCTCATTAGATCCATTATCATTAAAGAATCAACAGCTTTTTGTTTGAATATAAATTTTCCATCAATTTTTAGTCTTTGGCATCTGCCTTCTCTTATGACTATTTCTTTATTCTTTAATAACTTCTTAATAAATCTATCATACCTCTCCTTTCTTTTTATCTCTTCTTTTATAGGAGGTTCACTTTGAAAAGGGGGAGCAGTATAATAAAATATTTGTTGGCAATTTAAATTTTCTTTTCTTGCTAAATTTTTAGCAAATTTAATTATATCGTATGAAATATATTTCCCTTTTCCAAAATATCTTGAGAGCTTAGATAAAAGTCCTGCATCAAGAAATACTAATGTTTCTTTCATCTTAAGTCCTCTAGAAGTAAATTTATGAAAAAGTAATCATCCGGCGACCCATTCCGATCACCGGGGAGCATGTTAATATTATTAAGATAGCTTCCTTTATAAATTTTGTGATTTGAGGTTTTTGATTTCATTTTGTTTGTTTTCTCCTTTTAAAATAATAAAGAGCGCTTATTAATCCAATTATAAATAAAATTATCCCTATTATGCTTGATGTTTGTTGAGTTAAATTGGAGATTGTGAATCCTGTTAGGTTAGTTGAGAGAAAGATTAAGCTTATTGCTATGCTACTAACTGCTATGATTGATGAAAGTTTTGATTCAAGATTTTTCTTCCTTCCTAATTCTTCATATAATTCTTCTCCTGCTTCCTTCCCCATTGATTTATATTTTTTAATTAAATCTCTAGTACTTTTTCCAGCTCTTTTTCTTATAATCCATCCCCTAAGATTAGAATGGGCTTTAATTGTGATGGAAGAAAAAGGTTCCATAATTCCATGAACTTCCGGAACTAAATGTTTTTTGCATTCATATTTCCCAGATTCAAGAGTTGGCGAAACCATCCTTACATTATCGCATTTGATATCTTCACTAAAACCATATTTCTCTGGATTTTTAAGTAATCTTACAATTGCTCCCGGAGATTTTCCTGTTGTAGAATCTTCATCATAAACAAAGATAGGATTTTTTTTGTTTTTAATTCTATATTTAAAAAATTTTTCAACACTTTTTTTATGTTTGTTATCAAATGTTCTCTTATCTCTTTTAAAACTCCTAATTTCTCTTAGCATTTCTGGAAACTCTTCTTTCATTTTCTTTCTCTTTTCAGGATTGTGATATTTAGAAATCCAATCTTTGAGGTCTTTTTCGTTTTTTGATACCTTTTTTCCTAAATCCATCGTGAATAGTAACGATTTTGGATTAATTCTATAAAAAATTGGCGACTTTTCATTAGGGTATGCTTTTTTCCATGCTTCTTTTAACATATAACCGAAAGGTATCGCTGAAGTTTCTGTTAAGAAAACTATTTTGGGTTTATATTTGTGTAATCCTTCAATTTCTTCTTTTAGTTCTTCAATAATTTTATTGTTTTCCATCATTTTCTCCAAACCTTCATTTCTCTTAATTTATTTATATCATTTTTGTACATTTCTCTTATATCATGTATATTGAAAAAATCCATAATACTTCTTTCAAATCCTTGGCCCCAAGCTAATACTGGGATATGTTTTCCAAATATTGGAATTGTGACTTCAGGTCTAAACATTCCTGCGCCCCCTAATTCCATCCATTGTTTTTTAATTGGATGGAAAATATCAATTTCAAGAGAAGGTTCTGTATATGGAAAATATCCTGGCCTAATTCTTACTTTTTCATAACCCATTTTTTTATAAAATTCTATTAGATAACCAAGAAGCTGACGGAAATTTGCATTTTCATCTATGACAATCCCTTCTGTTTGAGTTAATTCAAATCCATGTGACCAATCTACTGTTTCATTTCTAAAGTTTTTCCCTAATGCAAAATATTTTGCAGGAAATTCTTTGTTTTCTGCTATTTTTTTAAGAGTTTGAACAGATAAGCAAGTTGTATGTGTTCTCAATACAACTTTTTTTGCAGGTTCTTCATCCCAATCATATTGCCAACCTTTACTTTCTTTTATTTTTCCTTCATGGGCAGCCTTGACTTGTTTTACTAATTCTTTATCTGGAAGCTTAGCTTGTTTGTTTTTTATAAAAAAAGTATCTTGCATTTCTCTGACAGGGTGGTCTTGAGCTGTAAAAAGAGCATCAAAATTCCAAAATCCAGATTGAGTAAGTGTTCCTGTCATTTCTTTAAATCCCATTTCAAGCCAGATTTTTTTTGCATAATCTGTTGCTTGATTAACAAAATGTCTTTTTCCTCCTGAAATTTTTGGCAATGGATTTGTAATATCATATCTTCTAAACTTTTTCCCTTTCCAAGAACTTGTTTTAATCATGTTTGAACTAAGTGTTTCAATCATGTTTTCTGTTTTAGTTAAATCTTCTTCTATTAATTGTTTTCCTAAATCTGTAATAGAGAAACTTATTTGTTTTTTATCTTGGATATCTATTATGTTTTTTCTTGATTTTAAAGCTTCAAAAGCAAATTTCTCTTCAGGTTGAAGGTCCTTTAGGTTTTTAGGTAATGTTTCTAAAAATTTTTCTTCAAGTGTTTTTTCTATTATTTCTTGTTTTTTTCCTGTAAGGACTATATTTTGATTTATAAGATTTATCAGGGCTTTTTTCTTTAAAGCCCCTAAGGCTGCTTTAAACTCATTATCTCTTAATCCTGATTGTTGTTGTGCTTGTTTAATAGAAAGAGAGGTTTTCTCAGCAATTAAATTGATTAATCTTCTTTCAGGAAGTCCTTGTTTAACATATAATAATCCATTGATTCCAAGTTCTATTGTTTTTTCTTGTTTTGATTCTAATTTAACTATTTCTTTATTTGATAAGAATTCTAAAGCCCTTAATATTGCTGTTTTATCTAAATTTTGTATTTGTTCTTTTATTTTATCTAATGTTCTTTCATTTAGGTAAGGGATGATTTTTCTTTCATTTGGTGAAAGAGATTCTATTATTTTTTGTATATTTTGTTCTGGCATTTTAATTATTGAGTTTTATTGCTTTTAGTGCAAGATCTAATACACTTTCTAAAAATTGGTTTTTTTCCTCTAATAATTCTTGCTCTGAAAACCATCTTAATTTTTCATTTTCATCATTTTCTTCTCTTTCATGCCATTTTTTACATTTTCCTATAAACACGAAATTCATATGATGATTGTGGTGGGGAACTTTTTCTATTTGTATTCTATGGGGTTTTATTATTTTTACTCTATTTTCGTCAAATTGTTCTGGTTCATTTAGGAAATCAAAATCAAATCCAGTTTCTTCTAATACTTCCCTTAATATTGCTTCTTCAGGAGTTTCTCCAATTTCTATGTGCCCTCCAACAGGGATCCATGTGCTAAGATTTTTATTAAATGTCAACAATACTTTTTTATCTTCTCGGACTAAATATATTGTTGTTACCCAACATTTGTTTCCCCAGTTTATTTCTGCCATTTTTATTTATTATTAATATTTATTTAGAGATTATAAGTTTTATAAATTTAGGGGTAATAACAAAAGCCTTAAAAAGGCTTAGAAAGCGCTTTTAGCTTGTTGTGTTGAACCTTTTAGAGCTAAGAAAAAAGAAAGAATATCTTGTTTTTTGTGCTTTGTTTTTGGAAAAAGTATAATTGATGTTTTTGTTCTATTACATAATTTTATGTTTTGGATTATTCTTGCGATTACTTTTGATTTTTGTTTTTTTTCAAGTTTTTGTATTTCTTTTATGTTTATTCCTATTTTTATGTTATTTTTCTTAGCTAATTTACACATAAACTCATTTAATCCAGAATCTCTTTGTTTTAAGGTTTCTTTTCTATCATGTAATTCTGGGGAGAGGAGAATGTTTACATCTTTGTTTTCAAGCATTTTTCTGTTGAATTTATCATCTTGTGCTTTTATGACTATTTCTTTGTTTTGTTTTTTAAGTTCTTGAATCTCTTTTCTTGCTTGATTTAAGTCTGTTGTGTTTATTATTTTCATATATTCTAAAGGTTTTTAAAGCTTAAAAATATTGTTAATGTTCTGAAAATGATGAAAAATTATAAATTTAAGGTTAGTATAATTAAAGATAATGAAAATTATCTTTTAAAGGTAAAGCCAGTTGTTAAAAGATATAATAATAACCCAATAAGTTTGCATCCAATTAAATTTTTTGAATTAAATATTCCTATTGTAATGAGAACACCACAAAGTTTTCTTGAAATTGGTTGGGAACAGGACTATTTTTTGAATTTTGAAAATGTTTTTGATGAGAAATTAGGTTTTTATTCTTTTTTTGGAAAACCTCTACAAAGAAATATTTTATCTATTTTAGAAGAACATGTGAATAACTCTATTGTTAATTTTTTAAAAGGAGATATGAGTTTATTAGAAAAAGAAAAATATTTTGAAATTGTAGCTGATAATGGCCTTCAAACTCCTAGCCGTGGAAGAAGGGGAAATCCAAAAGGGAGAATGATTGATTTTGTTAAAAAGGGCAAGGGTCTTTCAAGATAATCTTTTAATTCATTGAGAAATTAAGGTTCCAATAAAATGTTTGTTGTTTAAAACATTGTTTAATTGTTTTAAATCAGGTCCGAGAATATATGTTTTAATATTGTAATTTTTGATTATTTTTGCTGCTTTTTGATCTAAGACAAAATGCTGTCCTGGTTTAAATTCTATTTTTTTAGCCATTTTTAAAAAATCTTTATGAGAAATTTCTGGGATGAATTTTGCTGTTCTGAATTTTTTTGGATTTTTATCATATAATCCTTTAACATTTGTTAAGTTTATGAATGAGCTTTTGAAATAATTTGCAACTTTTGCAGAAGTTGAATCAGAAGTTTGATTTTTTGCATATCTTAATGCCCCGCAAAATACAATATTATGGTTTCTTAAAAGATGTTTTATTGTATTCATATCATGAGGAATTCCTTGGTGTGCGTCTTCTCCAAAAAAATAAGTCATGAATCTTGCATTTAATCTTGTTGTTGAGATTCCAAGTAGTGATTGAAAATATTGTTTTTGTTTTGATTTTTGTTCTCCAAGCCCTGCAATATAAGTTCTTGCTGTTTTTCCTCCTCCACAAACAAGTACAAATTTGTATTTTCTTTTATTTTTAAGAAGAATTTTTTTAAGTTTGTTTAAAAATTCTATGTTTATTTTATCAGGAATAATTAAACTTCCACCTAAACTTATTATCATCACCTTTTTTTTCATTTTGTTATTTCTGGAATCTTTATAAATCTTAAGTTATGTTATGAATAGCGTAAGTTACTCATCTTTAAAGCTCCTTGTGCTTATAAGATATTAATATTATTAATTTATCTCTTTATTTAAAGATTATCTTAAACTGTAAACAATTTGTTATCTTTAACATTAAATATTTTTAATCTTGCTCCTGAATCTAACCATCCATGTGCATAGTTTAAACAACCATAAGCATTTACATAATCTTTTTTTTGTTTAAAATGTTGGGAGTCTTCAAGATAGCATTCAACCATTTTAATGATTTCTTTTGCTTGTTTTTCTTTGCCTTTTGCAATTGATTTTTTTGCAATTGCTAAAGCTTTGCTTGTCAAATTATAATATTTTTCTATTTTTGTTTTTGTGATTTTGTCTTGCATTTTGTTTTATTTAGTCAACATCAACTTCTTTCTTTTATTAATTAAAATAACTCTTCCAAGAGTCTGCCTCATTTCTCTGTCTAATGTACATACAATATTTTTGCTATTTTCTTTAGCCAAGTTAATAATAGCTTGATCAACATTGTTTCCAACAGGTTTGATTTTCTTGATTTTATTAACATCAAGAAGTTGTAAAGCCAAATCTGTAGCAAATTTATCTTTTCCAGAAACTTTTTTTAGTTTATCTCCTTTTAAACTTTTTAATTCTTTAATAACTTGTTCAGGAACAACTAATTCATAATTCTCATTAAGTAAGTTTTTTAATTCTTCAGTATAGTCTAATTTTTCTTTTGCACAATAAATTAAAAAATTTGTATCTAATATTACTTTCATAGATTTATTAATAAAGGAATATTTAAATAACCTTTCATCTTATTTTTGGCATGGAAGAAAAGGGGCATATTTTAAAAGTTTTAGAAGAAGTTAAAATAGCATTAGAAAGAAAAAACTATGTTAAGATTAAAAATTTAAGTAATATGGTTGTGCATCATTCTTCTGTTCATCAGGATCCAGATGTTATTGCTGTTGCAGTTATAATTTATTCTTTAAGTAAATTAATTGAAAGAGAAGATTATAAAAAAGAGAAAAATTGGGCTGTTTTTTATAAGGGTTATTTGAAAAATATAAGTGATATGATTAAGGCATTAAAAACAAATAATATTGATAAATTTAGGGATGAAGTAGATGCAAACAGGAAATTAATTCAAAATCTTTCTGGAAATTTGAAAGTCCATATTGCTGATGTTTTTAGAAGAGCAAAAGTTAACAAAGCATCAAGAATTTATGAGCACGGTATTTCTATGGAAAAAACAGCTAAGATTCTTGGAATTAGTTTATGGGAATTAGCAGAATATGCAGGAAGAACAAGGGTTGCGGATGTTAATCTTACAGTAACTCTTCCAATAAAACAGAGAATTAAATATGTAGAGGAAATATTTAGATAAAAGATTTAAAACTTACAAAATACGAGAAAAAGAATTATATACTAGTAAACAAAAAATCTCAAACAATCTTAACTAATGTAAAAGAATTAGAAAAACATAAATTAAATTTGAAAGATAAAGGGATAGTTAAGTTAATCAGAACTCAGCTAAAAAGAGATTGGGAAACTCCTCTTATTAAATATCTTAACAAATTATTAAAAAAGATAAAATGAAATACATAATATTTGATTCAGGACCCTTAATTAATTTTTCAATGAATGGAAGTTTGCATTTATTAAGAAAACTTAAAAAAGTATTTAATGGGAAATTTCTAATTACAGAAAAAGTAAAAACAGAAACAATGGATTATCCTGAAAGAATAAGAAGATTTGAATTAGGGGCTTTACAGTTGGGATTTTTATTTAAACAAGGAGTAATAGAATTGCCAAAATTTAATCAAAAACAAAAAGAACAATTAAGAAAAGAATCAGAAGAAATTATGACTATTGCAAATTCTACTTTTATTGCAAAAGGAAAAAATCTTCATTTAATACATGAAGGAGAAGCAACTACATTAGCTCTTGCGCATATTTTAAAAGAACCTAGTGTAATAGCGATTGATGAAAAAACAATAAGAATGATGTGTGAAAATCCTGAGAATTTAAGAAAGCTTTTACAAAAGAAATTAAGAACCCCGATAAGTGCAAATAAAAAAAATTATGATTTTTTTAAAAAATTCAAGGTAATTCGTTCAACTGAATTAGTTTATATTGCTAATAAAAAAAAGCTTTTTGACTTGAAAGATCCAAGAGCATTAAAAGCTATGCTTTATGCTATGAAATATAAGGGATGTTCTGTTTCAAAAGAAGAAATTGAACAAATGGCAAGGTTGTAAAATTCTATTTTGATTTGGGTGTATAGTTTAATAGAAAAACTTAAATATAGCCGTATCTTGTTATGGATATGAATTCTAAAAATTTAGAAGTAAGAAAGAAGGTAATAAGATATATAAGAAAAAATCCTAAAGCTACTTATAAAAGTATAAGGGAACATCTTAAAGTTCATCCAGAAAGAATATTTAAGAATGGAATGGCTCAAGCTTTTAATGAAGCAGGGATTAAACCTCCAAGAACTTTTAAAAGAAAAACAAGGAAAGAAAGACAAAAAATAATAATAAATTTTATAAAGAAAAATCCTAAGGCAGGAAGACATACTATCTCAAAAGTAGTTAAGATAAATATTAGTAATGTTTTTAAAAGTATTAAGGAAGCCTATAGGGAGGCAGGAATTGAATATCCAAGAGAAAAATCTTATGATAGGTCTCCTGAAGAAAAAAGAAAAAAGATAATTGAATTAATTAAGAAAAATCCATATCTAACAGTTCCAGAGATTACAATAAAATCAAGAGCTCATCCTTATCGATTATTTAAGGGTTTAGATGAGATTTATAAAAAGGCAGGAGTTAAAAAAATAGGGGAAGGAGAAAAGATAAAGAATAGAAAAAGAAAAGATGTAATCAATTTTATAAAGAAAAATTGTTTAGCAACGCAAAGAGAAATAAATAAAGCATGCAATACTCATGTGCAGACAATTTTTAAAAAAGGAATATTTGGAGCTTATGAGAAGGCAAACATTAAATATCCTTTTAAAAGATTAAAATTGTATGGAACTACTTTAAAAGAAATAAAGAAAAGAGCTAAAGATTTTGAAGATAAAATTGCTGTAATATTATCTGGATATGGGAAAGTTAATCAATTAGTGAAGACAAAAAGAGGGGTTGCAGATATAATTTTAGAAAGAAAAAGTAGAAAAATAATAGTAGAAATTAAGGATTATCAAAAGAAAGATATTTCAATTTCTCAAGTAAAGCAATTAAATAAATATGTAGAAGATTGTAATACTGATATAGGTTTATTAATATGTCATAAAAAACCGAAAAAAGATAAGTTTTTAATAGGTAAAAATAAGATATTTATATTAGAGAAGCAAAATTTAGATAAGATTAATAAGATTATTTAAGGGTGCGTATGTAAATGGTATACAACTCGGTTCCAGCCCGAGAATTGGGGGTTCGATTCCCCCCGTGCCCATTCCAAATATTTATAAATTCTTATTTCTTATAATCAATATGGTAATAAAAAAAAGTGTAAAAGTTAGTGCCCCTAAAAAGACAGAAAGTAAATCTGATTTTGAGCAAACTCTTCTTGATAATTTTGTTAATTTACAAAAAGTTTTAACAAATCTTGCTGTTAAATTTGATACATTATCAGACCAAATATCAAAACTTCTTCAATTATTTGAAATTTCAGCAAAAAGTTTTGCAGAAAAAAGTTCAGAAACAGATATAGATGGAGAATCTGTTGATAAATTAGACACTTTACTTGAACAAAACAAAATAATTGCAAAAGGAATTATGTTAATGGAAGAGAAAATGAGAAGCAGAACTGTTTTAAATAATCAAAGACCTAGTGAAATGATTATGTCAAAACCTCTTCCAAGAGTTTAATTTTTTAAAGATTTCTAAAGATTTAAATAATTATATTGATTATAATATCAGTAGCTTATAAGCATGAGGAGAGATGAAGAAGAGGTTAAGTTATACATCTCATCTGTAAAACTAAATTGAGCTTAAAAGATATTGAGATGAAATAAAAAAATGGGATTAAAACAAATAGAACCACGAAATAGAATTTTTTTTCTTAAACATTTTACAACAGAATTAATGGATAATTCTGTTAAAGAAGAGAAAATTAATAAGAAAATTGAAGTACAAAAATTAAAACAAAAGTTTGTTGAACCAATTTATCCTCAAGAAAAAACAGATAAAGATATATTTAAGGGTCCAATTTTTCAACCTTCAAAGTATATAATAAAACCAGAAAAGTCTTTATCAAAACCCCAAAAAATTAAAGAGTTGAAGAAAGAAGATAGGGAACCCATTATTCATAGAATGAAAATTCCTAAAAAAAGAGCAATTCATAAATTAAGAAAACTATTGAGATTTCCAGAAAAATCAAGAATGTCCAAGGCACAAAAAATACAAATTAAAATCCATCCAAGAGTACAAGCATTAACTTCTATTAAGCCCCAAGCACAGCCAATTCCAGAAGGTTTTTCATTAGGAAAATTAGAGCAATTAATTAAAGATCCATCTATTCAATCAATTGAATGTTCTGGGCCAAATAAAAGTATTGTGATAAGAAGACATAACAGGCTTAATACAACAAGGATTGTTTTAAATCAGTCAGAAATAACAGACGTCATTGATAGTTTTTCAGTAAAGGCAAAAATTCCAATTGTTGGGGGAATCTTAAAAGCAATAGTGGGAAATTTAATTATCTCTGCAGTTATTTCAGAATTTGTTGGATCAAGATTTATAATTAATAAAGTAACTCCTTATTCTTTGATTGAGAAACCTTAAATTTTTTAATACCAATAAGTTCTAAGCATAGAGAGATATGTAGATGAGATGTTTAAGCTACTCAGATAATTAAAATCTCTTTAGTTTATAAAATGCTAAGAAATAAAATTAAAAAGGAGGGAGAAGCTGAACTCCTCCCCTTCCTCTTTTTCGATTATGAATAGATTTTTCTTTTTTAAATGATTTAGGTAATTTAATCTTTATATTGGAAAAAAAGATATCCAAAACCTATTTTTCATAAGTATTAGATTGGAAAATATACTTAAATGAGATTAGTTTTAAAGAACAAAAAGATTTTATAAATTTATAAATAAAAACAAATAAATTTATAAGTAAGAATTTACTTAAGATTGAATAAAAGGAGTTAAAAATGGAACAAGCAGTGCAACAAGAAAAAAAACCAATGCAAACAGAAAAGCCAGGAATTGCTCAACCACAAACAAAACCTTTAGGACAACCAAAGAAAAAATCAAGATGGTGGTTGTGGTTAATTTTAGTTTTGGTTGTATTAGGTATAGCAGTTGGAATTTATTTTTGGTTATTTTAAAAATTTGATTGGGAAGTAAGAGAAATAGAAATAACAAGCTTTATAAATCTAAATTTTTATATATTTTTAACATGTTCTATATAGTTGAAGTTGAGGATTATGTCAGGGTTGAGCCAAAGTTATTTGGACTTAAAACTAGTGATGCTGTTGCAAAACAGCTTCAAGAGACATATTCTAATTACCATGATAAAGAAATAGGAGAAGTTATTGGTGTAATCTCTGTTTCAGAAGTAGGAGATGGAATAATTATTCCTGGAGATGGTGCAGCCTACTATAGTTCTAAGTTTAAATTAATTGTTTGGAAACCAGAATTACAAGAATTAGTTTTTGCAATTGTTACTGAAATAACTAATTTTGGCGCGTTTATGAATTTAGGAATTATGAAGGGAATGATTCACATAAGCCAAACAATGGATGATTATGTTACTTTTTCAACTACTGGAACATTATTAGGAAAAGATTCAAAAAAAGTTTTGAAAAAAGGAGATGCTTGTTTAGCAAGAGTTGTTGCTTTATCTTATAAAGGAGATGACCCTAAGATTGGATTAACAATGAGGCAACCAGGATTAGGAAAATTAGACTGGATTAAAGAAGAGAAAAAGAAATCTAAAGCAAGTGTTAAGAAAGCTATAAAAACAGAAGAAAAGCCAAAAAAAGAAAAATCAAAGGAGAAGAAGTAAGATGGAACAACTTGAGGATAAATCAGTTACTTCATGGAGTAATTGGGAAAAAGATTATAGTTTTGAAACCTGTGGTCTTCCAGAACAAACATGGAGGGGATTAACTTCTTTGGTTTTAATTACTTGGTATCTTGGAAAGGAAGCAGTATCATCTGTTTTAAATTTGGGAAGTGCAGGATATAATTATTTAACTATGGGAAAAATAGACAATAAGTTTAAGAATATGATATGAGGATAAGATAAAAATGGCAAAAGAAAAAGCATGTAAAAATTGTAAATTAATATATGAAGGAGATACTTGTCCTAGTTGTGATAAGAAAGATACGTCAGAAACTTTTAAAGGAAAAGTCGAAATTGTTAATCCTGAAAAATCTGAATTAGCAAAACAATTAAAAGTTAACAAGAAAGGAACTTATGCTATTAGGGTTTGATAATAAAAAATAGTATTCTCTAAGCATAGGGAGATATACTCTACTGAGATATGCTCTACTGAGATTAAGTTTATCATCTTTAAAGCTTAATAATTCATAAATTCCAGATAATAATAAAAATGCAAATAATAAATAATACAAGAAATGATTTATTGAAAAGAAATGAAATATCTTATTTAGTAGAATCTGAAAAAAATCCAAGTTTTGATGAAATGAAAAAGAAGGTTTCTGAACAAGTTGGGAAACCAGAAGAAAATATTGATGTTTATAATATTAAAGGAAATTTTGGAAGTAAAGAATTTAAAATTAATGCTAAGGTCTATGATTCTAAAGAAGATTTAGAAAAGAGTAAGATGAAGACAAAAAAACAAAGAGATGCAGAGAAAAAAGCTGATGGAGAAGCAGCTAAAGATGTAGAGGAGGAAAAGCCTGTTGATGCTAGAGCTCCTTCAGAAGATAAACCTGAACAAGTTGCCCAAGAAGATAAACCTGAAGAAGAAGCAAAAGCGGTTAAAGAAGAAGAACAAGTCAAAGAAGAAACTAAAGAGAAATAAAATGGAAGATTATATGAATAAACAACCTGAACAAGAATCAACAAGAAGGGGATCAAGAATAGAAGGAGATACTGATAAAAAATCTGAAGATTCTGAAAATAGTGGGTTTACTTTTCATAGAGGTTCTTTTTGTTCACAATATGGTGGAGTTTCATACAAATGAGATTTTTTAATATTAAATTATTAAATAACATTTATAAAATAAGAATTCTTAAATAAACTATGAGTATTAAAAAAGAAATAAAAGATATTGAAAAAGATATTAAGAAAATAGAAAAAGGAATTAAAGGAGAGATTAAATATGCTGAGAAATGGATGTATGAAAGAAAAAAGTTCTTGGTTAAATTAGCTTGGGTTTTAGGAATCATCACTGTCTTATTAATTGCTTCTAATTTTTATATGAGGGTTAGGGGTTTTGGTTGAAAAGATTTATAAAGATAAAGTATCAGTATCTTATAAGCATAGAAAGAGACACTCTACTGAGATAAGATTTAAAAATACATTAAATTAATAGATAAGTAATATAAAATGGCAGAAGGAAAAAAACCACATAAAAACAAGCCAACTTCAAAAAAATATACAAAGTATAAGATTGAAGGAGATAAAGTTGTAAGAGAAAAAACATGTCCTAGGTGCGGTCCAGGGATATTTTTAATGAAAGCTAAGAATAGGTTATATTGTGGAAAGTGTCATTATACTGAATTTATAAAGAGTGAGAAAAAAGAAGAGGATGAAGAGAAAAAAGAAGATTGAATTCTAATAAACCGTGCCTGATTTTAGACAGGATCTTTACTAAAACTCATTAGAGTTTGGGGAATATAAACCCAAGGAAGGGTCGGTGTCACACAAAAAAAGCATGTCCTGACTCTTCTCTGGGAAAAAGAGGTGATAATAAATATAAGTGTATTTAGTATATAAATCTTTCGGTATGTTGTAACTGTGTAATGACACTGTGTAGATTTAGTTTAAATTTATCCACAATATATATTTTAGATAGAGATATCACTTTGGAGTTAAAATATTATTAACTGATATCTTATAAGCGTAGAGATGTTATGATGGGCTTTTCTCATTTTCAAGGCTTAAGATTTATAGATATTATCAATAAAACAACCCAATATTTAAAAACTTCTTGGTATTGACTTAGGTATGGAAGAGGAAAAAATAGGTCAAAATCAGTTTTATGACATAATAACAAGTAGAAAACCTGATTGGCAGGCTATTATTTATGAATTAATCCATACTGAGCAATTAGACCCTTGGAATATTGATATTGTAGTATTAACTGGTAAATATTTTGAAAAACTTAATGAACTTGAGGAAACAGACTTTTATATCTCAAGTAAGGTTCTTCTTGCAGCAGCTTTGCTTTTGAGGATTAAATCAGAGTTTTTACTTAATAAATATATTAAGAGTATTGATGATATTTTGTTTGGCAGAAAACAAGAAGAAAAATATGTTGCTGAAAAAATTGAAATAAATGAGGATGAATTACCTCTTTTAATCCCAAAAACACCTTTACCAAGACTAAGAAGAGTTACATTGCCTGAATTAATGGGTGCTTTGGATAAAGCAATTAATACAGAATCAAGAAGAATTAGAAGAGAAGTAAATATTAAAAGAGCTAAAAAGCTTTCTGAAGTTGATTTTCCTTCATTTAAAAGAATTGATTTAAAAGATAGGATTAGAGAGTTTTATGCAAGAGTTTTAACATCTATTAAGAAAAAAGCAATAAAATCTGATAAACATTTGAATAAAATTGGATATGCTGAATTAGCTGGACAAAGTAGAGAAGAAAAATTAGCTTGTTTTTTACCAATTTTGCACTTAAGTAATAATAAAAAAATATGGTTAGACCAAGAGGCTCATTTAGAGGAGATTTGGATTTATTTATATGATTATTTTAAGAAAAATAAGGGAAACTTTATTGAAGAACTTGAAGAAGATATTGAAGAAATGCGTGAAGAATTAGAACAAACAGATTTGAGTGAGAAAAGAAAACAAGAAGTTATGAAAATAGCAATAGAAGTTGCTCAATTATTTGAAGAAGTTTTAAAAGAAGAAAAGATTGAAAAGATTACTGGTTTTGAGGATGAGTGAAGATTAAAAGTTAATATTTATAAATCTTGAAATATAATTAAAACCATGGTATTATCATTGTTTAATATAAATCTAATTATTTTATATTTTTTGATAGTTTTCTTTATAGGTTTTTGGGTAAGAAAGAGAGAAACAACTAAAGAATTTTTAATTGCAGGAAGAAAAGTAGGAACTTGGCAAACAGCAGCTTCTATTTTGGCAGTTGTTGGAGGTATGCTTCTTGTTGGACAAGCTGCTTTTGCATATGATATAGGGTTTGGCGCTGTTTGGTTTTGGGTTGGATTTGCACTAGGTTTAGTTTGTCTAGGATTAGCTGCTAAGAAATTAAAAACACTTGCAGATGAACATAATTTTCTTACAATATCTGATTATCTTTTTACTAAATTTGATTATAAGACAGGAACTTTGGGTGCAATAATTCTTTTTATTGCTTTTTTTGCATTGTTAGTAGGGCAATTTATTGCAGGAGGAAGTTTATTTGCTCCACTTTTAGGAATAAGTTATCCAACTGCGGTTTTAATTATGGGTTTTGGAACCTTAATTTATCTTTTACTTGGTGGGTTTAAAGCAGTTATTAAAACAGATTTTTTTCAGTTTTTAATTATGTTTTTTGTTTTTATATTCATATTATTTACTATTAATATTGGAGAAGTTACAACACAACAAGCAGACCTAATGAGTATTGGAGGATTTACAATTGTTGCTTATCTTGTATTAGGGATCTTTGCTTTTTTTGCTGCAGGAGATGTATGGCAAAGAATATTTTCAGCTAAAAATGTCAAAACTGTAAAAAAAGGATTGTATCTTGCAGCAGTTTTTATTATTATATTTGGAGTAGCCTTAACACTTATTGGAATTGCAGCTAGAAATAATTTTCCAAACATAGATTCAAGTCAAGCACTTTATTATGGATTATTACAATTAGTTCCTGCATCATTTGTGGGAATCGTAATTATAGCAATTCTTGCAGCACTTATGTCTACCATAGATACTGAATTGTTTTATTTGTCCTCTAGTATAGCTAAAGACTTTTTTTATAGAAGAAATAGAATTATGGAAGATAAAATAGCAAGAATAATAAAAATTTCTCTTATTGGATTAGCACTTGTTTCTATGATGATTGCTATATTTGTTTCTGAAATTTTATTAATCCTTTTTGGAATTATTAGTTTAGTACTCTGTGTTTCTCCGATAATAGTAGCCTCATTATTCTGGAAAATTAAAAACAATGCAGCATTCTTAGGTATGATTGGAGGTTTGGTTTCTGTTGTAATTTTAATTGTTACAGGAAATTTTAATCCAGAAAATATAGTAATTGTTTTTCCTGCTGCAGCAGTATTTTTAATAATCGGACAAATATTTTTTAAAAAACAAAGTTCCTAATTATAAATAAGAAAAATAAAAAATGACAATATCCAAAAAAACAATTAAAGCATATGCATTGAAAAATGCAATTGAGCATAATGGAAATGCAGTTGTTGGAAGTGTTATTAGTGGATTATTCCAAGAAGGATTAGAGAAAAAACAGGTTAAGAAAACAATTCCAGAAATTAATAAGGTTTTGAAAGAAGTTAATAAGTTAGGTGTTGATGAGCAGAAAAAAGAGTTTGAAGGATTGAAAAAATTAATAGGACACAGACCTGAGAGAGATGGATTACCTGATTTACCTGGTGCAAAAAAAGGTAAAGTTATAATGAGGATGTCTCCAAGTCCTAGTGGTGCACTTACTCTAGGGCATATTTTAACTATTCTTCCAAATTTTCTTTATGTTCAAAAATATGGTGGTAAATTTTTTATTAGAATAGAAGATACAAATCCTGAAAATATTTATAAACCTGCCTATAAAATGATTGAGCAAGAAGCTAAATGGTTATGTAAAAATAAAGTCAAAATTATAATTCAGTCTGAAAGAATGAATCTTTATTATAAATATGCTGAAAAGTTGATTAATAAAAGTGCTGCTTATGTTTGTACTTGTTCTGTTGAAGAATTTAAAAAATATATTTCTAATAAAAAAAACTGTCCTTGTAGGGGATTAGATAAAAAAGAACAATTAAAAAGATGGAAGAAAATGCTTGATAAAAGTAAAGAAGGCTATAAATCAGGACAAGCTGTTGTTCGTTTTAAATCAGATATGAAAGATAATAATCCTGCTATGAGAGATTTTCCTCTTGCTAGAATAAATGAAACAAGTCATCCTTTACAAAAAAATAAATACAAGGTCTGGCCTTTGATGAATCTTGCTGTTACAGTAGATGATATTGAACAAGGAATGACACATATTATTAGAGGAAAAGACCATATGGATAATGCAAAAAGACAAAAACTTATGTATAAAGCATTAGGAAAAGAAAAACAATATCCTTGGATTGCATTTATTGGAAGATTACACTTTACAGATTTAGAAATGTCTGCAAGTAAAATGAGAAAAGGAATTGAATCTAAAAAATATAAAGGATGGGATGATTTAAGATTGCCAACTGTTGCTTCATTAAAAAAACAAGACTATAAACCAGAAACTTTTTATCAGTTTGTTGAACAAAGAGGAATATCTGAAGTAGATAAAATAATAAGTAAAAAAGATTTTTTTGAGGCCCTAGAAAATTTTTCAAAAAATAAAAAACATTTATAAAGTAGCTTGTTTTTATTAAAACAATAATATAAAAAGAGATGAAAGGAGGAAAGTAAAACATGAATAAAAAAGCACAAGCACAGATTATTACAACTGTTTTAATTATCCTATTGGTTCTTGCAGCTATTGTTATAGTTTGGCAAGTTGTTCAGAGTACAATAGAAAGCGGTGCTGAAACTATTGAAGGAACTGCTGCTTGTATTGGAATTGATTTAGAAATAGTATTAGCAAACTTTACATCAGGCGAAGTTACAGTTACAAGATTAAGCGGAGGAGATAAAGACTCAGTAGGGGATATTAGATTTTTAGTTGCTGGTTCAGCTGTTACACCAACAAGTGCTCCTGCAACTGGAAGTGATTTAGAACCTTTAGAAACAAAAACTTGGTCTGGATTTACATTAGATACTGGAGATAAAGTAGAAGTCGCAGCAATTTTAAGTGATACTGATGGAACTATTTGTAATGTAATGGATAATGCATTAGCTGAGGCCTAATTTTTATTTTTTTATTATAATTTCTTATTCATAATTGCAATTTTATGTTTAGATATCAATAGAATCAATTACTGTGTTTGTGTGTAAATTTTTAACGTTAGGCATATCACTAACTTTGTAAGCTAATTTACTTAAGATTTTTCTTGATTTAGTAATTAATACATATCTCCCCCCTTGTCCATGCATTTCTACTTGATATTCTTCTGCTAAATCTCTAAATATTAATGGGTTAGTTTCTGTATTCCTGAAAAAAAGGTATCCTTTAAAGTGCTCTCTTGTAGATTTTCTTAATTCTTCAGTATTTAATCCAGTAATTTCAAATGCTTTTTTCATTAACTTTATACTATGAAGAGATAATGCACATTCAGGATAACAAGGTACATGTTCTATGTACATTTCATTATCTTCTGATAAAAAATGTCTATATGTTTTAATTGTTCTTCGATATCTTTCTATACAACAAGGAGGAAAGCTAAAATAATAACCAAATAAATAATGGGCCTCAATAACTTTTTCTGTAGGAGTTAATATTGGGGCATTTCCAATAATTTCTAAAAATTCTTTTATATTGAAAACTTTATCTATAAGATTTTTAATTTCGTAAGTTTTTTCTTGTTGTTGAATTAATTTTTTATTGAAATATATAAATAAGACATCATCTTCTTTTCCAAACTTTGTATCAGAAAAATGTTTTAATATTTTTTCTTTGTTTTCTTTGATTTCTTTTTTATGGATGAAGTCTAGGTAAGGCTCTTTGGATTCCCCTCTAGCCAAACGTTTTTTATAACAAAATTCTGTATTTGCTCTTTCTAAATCTTTTAATAAAAATTCAAAATTTTCTGCTTGTTTTTCTCCAAAAGAAATATAATCTCCTGGTTGTGCTCCAATAAAAACTTTTGCTAAATCAAAAACAGAGTGAGTATCAAGGGTTTTTTCTAATTGTTTAATAGAAGTTACCCCATTCATTAATCTTATATATTTAATCCATTTTTTTTCTTTTTCAATTAAATCTTTTTCTCTATCAATCATTTTTTATTTTCATTAGTTATAAAATATTAAGAATTCTGTTTGTTTTAACTTTTATTAGTATGAAACATAATTATTAAGGGGGATTTATGGTCTAAGATTTGGTTTATAACTTATAGGAGCCCTTCTTTCTTCAATAGCTTCTTGTTGTTGTAATTCGTGTCTTTTTCTTTTGACAATATCCAAATGATTGGCCATTCTTTCTAAACATTGTTCAGGAATATGAACCATTACTTCCCCACTACCTATTTTCTCATCCTCCATATTTTCATGGTCTTGAGGATTTACTGGTTTTGAGATAATAAAATAGCCAGGTTCAATCTTGCCTTCTGCTTCATGATCACACATTAGTGCTTTTACATTCTTACTAGGATCCGCTCTATTTTGATATGTGAAATTTGATTTTCCTAAAAAACTTTCAATAGGTCCCTTGTTATTATCCATCTTACTAAAAAGGACAAAATTTTTCTTTATAAATATTATTGAAATAGGATTATAGCTCTTTAATCATATATCCATTTTTATCTAATTTATATCCTAATTTTCTGTAATAAGGTCTTACACCTACACCAGATATAATCTTTAAATTAGGGATTTTCTTTTCTTTTGTGATTTGTTCTGCTTGTTTAATAAGTTGTTTTCCTAAACCAGAATGTTGACCTAATTGTTTTGCTTTTTCTCCTATTTTTAATGCTTGTCCATAAACATGAAGTTCTCGGACAATTGCTTTTTTATTATATATCCTAAGCCTACATAATCCAAATAAAATATTATCTTTATTGATTATTTCTAAAAAAGAATCATTTCCATCACTTGCTTTGTATTTCGTTATTTTTAGTTTTAATTTATTATTAATTTTTTCATTGTTTTTTAAATCTCTAATAGCAAAACCAATTTCCCTAAATCTAATCTCTTTTATTTTTGCCTTATTTTTTCTTAATTCTGATTCAATATCTTTTCTTAAATCAATTCTAAGAATTCCTTTAACTAAATGTTCTGGAGGGATTTCTCTCATAATTCTCATAACCCTACAATAATTTGGAATTATTTTCATAATTTTTACTATTAGTTTTTGGACTTGTTCTTTTGAATATGGGTTGTATTTTCCTTTTTCATGTAATTTAACTAATTTTGCTCCTTGAATAACTTGACAAGGATATATTTTTAATTGATCTGGTTTAAAATCTTGATTTTTGAATAATTTTTTAAACATTTCAAAATCTTTTTTAGGTGTTGATTTTGGTAAACCTAACATCATATGATATCCAACCTTGAACCCATTATTTTTTAATGTTTTAGTTGCTTTAATAACTTGTTTTACTAAATGCCCTCGATTTACAAATTTGTAAATTTTATCATCTAAACATTGAACTCCAAGTTCAACTCTTGTGCATCCAAATTCTAATATTCTTTTAATTGTTTTTTCATTAATTGAATCAGGTCTTGTTTCTATACATAATGCAACACAACGATGTTTAGATTTTTCATTTAATTTTTTAGCTTGTTCTAATGATTTAGATGTTTTGTTGTTTAAAGCATCATAACATTTTTTTATAAAATTATACTGGTATTTTAATGGATATTCTAAGAAATTTCCACCCATAACTATTAATTCTATTTTTTGGGTTGGATGATTCATTAATTTAAATGCTTTAAGTCGTGATTTTATTTGTTCACAAGAATCATATTTTAGTCTTATAGCTCTTAATACTGGAGGAGATTTAGGAGTATATGATTGAGGAACTTTTAAGCTTGGACAATATAAGCATGTTCCATGTTTACATTTTTTTGGCTTGCACATAACTGCAATTGGTGTAACACCTGCTAAGGTTTTGCTTGGTTTTCGAATTTCTCCTAGTTTTGGTATTTTCATTTTTATCTGGAATTTTATAAGCTCATGAGATTTTGATTATCTGAGTAGCTTAATCTTGTCATCTGTGTAACTTTAAGTTTTTTAAGATACTGATTTAAGTTCTAATTTAATACCTAAAGTAAGGTTTAAAAACCTTATTTATTTGTCTATAGCATGAAAGCTATAAGAATTAGGGGTTATCCCCATCACTTTAATTAGAAAAGATTTTTATAGCTCGGCTTCTAAATATAAATATGGCGATTGTAGTTTAATGGCAGAATGCGAGCCTGTGGCGCTTGAGACGGGAGTTCGATTCTCCCCTTTCGCTTTCTGTCCCCATTGTTTCTAGAATTTTAATTAAATTTTCTTGGAGGAAAAAATGAGAAATGTATATGAAGACCTATTTGAAATGTGCTCTAATAAGAATATGAGCGATTTTGATTATATTCCTAGAGGAACCTCAGAGGAGCAGATAAAGATCTGTGAAGATTGTCAATATAGGTGGTTTAGAATAGATTGGGATATTGCAAAATATGAAGCAATGCGCAAGAGAGTAAATCCAAGGCTTTTCTTGAATTGGTATTCTTTACCAAAACCAGCATGTAATAAAGATTCTTGTTTGATTGATAATAGAGATATAAGAAAATTTATTAAGGCTAATAAACAATTTATATTAGAGGTGTAAAATGGAAAC